>DSAR01000165.1 GCA_011046405.1 Chloroflexota bacterium
CAGACCAGCCCTTTGCTGTGCCGGAGAATGGGGGTTTGGGGTGTGTGGCGGTCGCTTCGCGACCGCCACACACCCCAAACCCCCGCCCATCCGCTGCAAACGGGCAGCAGGCTGAGTAGTTACACCTTATCCACTTAAATCACACGGGGTATCATCTCAATAAACCGGGGCAAACTCGCTCGGGCCGGTCTCCTGACCGTGCCCGCTGTGGCTCGGTCGGGAGACCGGCCACAGCTCCCCAACTTATTGAGAAGATACTCACACGGGTGTGTTTTATTTCACTTGAGGCCAAGCTCGTAGTAGGCGATTTATCGCCGTAAAAGCGCGCTGAAGCCGCTACCTAGCGCCGCTGCCTAGCAGCGCGCACACTACAAACAAAGCTCAAAGTATTTGAAACACACCCAAATCACACGAATCCAAGGAGGCAATCTATCGTGGACTTATCCGCACTCAAGCAGCAGGCCGCCGAACGGGCGGTAGACTTCGTCGAATCGGGCATGGTGCTCGGGCTCGGCCATGGCAGCACGACGCTGTTCGCCCTGCGCTGGATCGCTCACTTGCTCCAGACAGGCCAGCTGCGGGACATCCTGGGCATCCCCTGCTCCACCCACGTGGAGGCCGACGCCCAAAAGTTGGGTATCCCCCTGACCACGCTGGACGAGCATCCGGTGATCGACCTGACCATCGACGGCGCCGACGAACTGGACCCACAGCTGAACCTCATCAAGGGCGGCGGCGGCGCGCTCCTGCGCGAGAAAATCGTGGCCCAGGCCAGCCGCCGCGAGATCATCGTGGTGGATCAGACGAAACTCTCCCCGACCCTGGGGATCCAATGGCCGGTGCCGGTCGAGGTCGTCCCTTTCGGCTGGCGCGCCCAGGTCGCCTACCTGGAAAGCCTGGGCGCACGTCCCATCCTGCGCCTTGGGGATGACGGCACGTCCTTCACGACCGACCAGGGCAACCTGATTTTGGACTGTCACTTCGGCCCGATACAGGATCCGGCGAAACTGGCGGAACAGATGAACGGGCGGGCCGGCATCGTCGAACATGGCCTCTTCCTGGGGTTGGCGACCGACGCCATCATCGCCAAAGAAAGCGGCATCTATCACCTGAAGAACGGAGAATCCAATGATCACGATTGAAGCATCTATCCTATCGGCCGATTTCGCCCGCCTGGGCGAACAGGCCCGCGAGGCGCAAGCCGGCGGTGCTGACGCCATCCAGATCGACGTGATGGACGGGCGCTTCGTGCCGCCTATCACCTTCGGCGCCAGTGTCGTCCGGGCGCTCCGCCGTGCAGTCGATCTCCCCCTGGACGTGCACCTGATGATCGTCGAACCGGGCCGCCACCTGGAGACCTTCGCCGAGGCGGGCGCCGACCGCATCATCGTCCACCAGGAGGCTACGTTGCACATCCACTATGTGCTCAAGTCGATTCGCGAACTGGGCATTGAGGTAGGCGTGAGCATCAACCCCGGCACTTCGGTGTTCGCCGTGGAAGAAATCCTGGACATGGTCGATATGGTGCAGATCATGACGGTCGATCCTGGTTGGGGCGGCCAACCGTTCCTCCACAGCCAGATGGAAAAGATCCGCCGCCTGCGCCGCATGATCGACGAGCGCGGATTGGACGTCTTCATCGGCGTCGATGGCGGTATCGACGAGCAAACTGCTCCCCTGGTCGTCGAGGCAGGGGCCACGATGCTGGTATCGGGATCGGGCATCTACAATGACAGACGGTCAGTGGCTGAGAACCTTGCCGCCCTGCGCGCCAGTTCGATCTAGCGTGACCTTTGACCAGCGCTGGCAAACCGCATAATTGGAACAGCGGATTAGCAATCCACCCTACGCACGCTGTAGGTTGGAATGGCATTCCGATCAAGCGGATTAGCAATCCGTCCTACATACGATTTGAGTTCTCGTTGTGCGATTCAGGGCTGGGGGTCAAACCTGATGCTAGCAGGTTTGTCGGAGAGAGCCACAAAAGTATCTTCGCAGCGTCAACTTGCGTCTTGGCTCCACTGTGGTATAGTGAAATCGTATCAAGCATTGGCAAATCATTAAGGAGGTGAATCATGTCTACCATACCACCTGCACCAGAACGCAATCCAGCCGCCAAGAAATGGGGTCCAGTTTTGATCCTTGGCATTATCGGTCTGTTCGGCTCAATCGCGATATATTACTTCTTGCCCGGCTTCCTGTCAATCGATCTGATGATGATGCTCGTCATCGCTTTCTTCGTCGCCATCGGCTATAATCTCAAAACAGTACGAGGCGTCATGGCCATCGTCATCCTCTACCTATCCACGGGATTCTCGGCCATCCTATATCGTAGCGTCGCCCCATACGTTGGCGCCATGCTGAGGGTGTTTACCTTCGATCTGTCGGCCTCGGTTGAAGATGGAGCGACACGCGGCGACCTGGCCTTGACGTTCATTCTTCTCACGTTCGTCTTCTGGTTGATCCTGGAGATCCTCATGCGCATCTTTGCAGAGGATACCACCATCTCCTCGATCGGCATCCTAGACAACCTGGGCGGCGTCGTGGTCTACTTCCTCGTCGGCGTATTGGTCGCTGCGCTGCTGTTCAACGCCATCGGATACAGCAGATCGCGAGCGTTACACGACGCTGCCAGATTGCGCCGGCCGTTCAACCAGGTGATGTATCTTCTATACAATACCCAAGTCTTCTTGTTTGGCCGCAATCCACCCCACCTTTACATCTACGACTTGCATGCACGCTAAACATCTCTCTACGTTAGAATTTGCCAAAGTGCTGGATCGATTAGCCGGTTATAGTGACTTTTCCGGAGGGCAAGACAAAGCGCGCGCCCTGGAACCGGCGACGAACGTACACGAAGTACGCTGGCGCCTGGAAACGACCAGCGAGGCCCGTGCCCTGCTGGATGCCAAACCCGAAACGTCGCTGGGGGGCGCCCACGACGTGCGCCCCCAGGTAGAGGCAGCCGAGCGCGGGGTGTCGCTATCCCCGCATGACATCCTCGACGTGCGCGACACCCTCGTCTCCGCCCGCACCCTGCATCGCCATCTCAGCCGTTTGGAAAGCCAGTTCCCCAACCTGGCCGACATCGCCGGCCGCATCCTGGTCGATTCAGGTCTGATCAATGAGATCAACCAGTGCCTGGACGAGCGAGGCACCGTGCGGGACGACGCCTCGCCAGAATTGGCGCGCATCCGGCGTGAAGAACGTATCGCCTACGACCGGCTACAGGATAAACTCCAGAACATCATCAGCGCGTCGCGCAACGCCAAGTATCTCCAGGAGGCCCTCATCACGCGCCGCGAGGATCGTTACGTCATCCCCCTCAAGGCCGAGTTCAAGGGCCGCATCCGCGGCATCGTGCACGACGTCTCTGCCTCGGGTGCGACGATTTTTATCGAGCCCCTGGCGACCGTGGACTTGAACAACGCCTGGCGCGAGTTGCAACTGGAGGAGCAGCAGGAGATTCAACGCATCCTGGCCGCGCTATCCGCTATGATTGCCGATCAGGCTCTCGAGATCAGGCAGACGCTCGAGGCCCTGGCCGACCTGGACCTGGCCTTCGCCAAGGCAAAATACGCCGATGACCTCGATGCTTCGGCGCCGGAGATCGTGCCCTTTGGGCGACGCCCGGCGAAAGAAAAGGGGAAGCGAAAAAGCTCAACCTCTTCCAACGGCGCCCAGGCCACGGTGCGCCTGCTGGGCGCCTGCCATCCGCTGCTCGATCCCAAAACTGTCGTCCCCATCGACGTCGAACTGGACGACGAGACCCACGTGCTCGTCATCACCGGCCCCAACACCGGGGGCAAGACGGTCAGTTTGAAGACCATCGGCCTGCTGACAGTGATGGCCCAGGCCGGACTGCACATCCCGGTCCAGGAAGGCTCGGCGCTCTCGCTCTTCGAATCGGTCTACGCCGACATCGGCGACGAGCAGTCTATCGAGCAGAGTCTATCGACTTTCTCCTCCCACCTGATCAACATTCTCTCGTTCCTGGACCGGGTCGACGAGCGCAGCCTGGTGCTTTTGGACGAGCTGGGCGCCGGCACCGATCCGGCCGAGGGGGCCGCCCTGGCGCACGCTCTGTTGGAGCATTTCCGCGAGCGCCGGTCGACGACCTTCGTCGCCACCCACTATCCCGAGTTGAAATCCTATGCCCAACTGACGCCCGGCGTCCGCAACGCCAACGTCGAGTTCGACCCGGAAACGCTCAGCCCTACTTACCGGCTGAGCATCGGCCTGCCCGGTCGTTCCAACGCTTTCGCCATCGCCCAACGGTTGGGCACGCCGGACGCCATCGTCGAGGCAGCCCGGGACATGATCTCCCCCGACGACCTGCGCACCGAGGACATGCTGGCCGACATCCACCGCTTGCGCCTCCAGGCCGCCCAGGCCCGGGACGAGGCTCACGCCGCCCGGTCCCAGGCCGACCGCCTGACACGGGAACTCCGCCAGCGGCTGGATCAGATCGACCAGGAGCGGCAGGAGGTACTCGACCAGGCCCGCCAGGAAGCGGCCGACGAACTGGCGTCGCTGCGCACCGAGGTGCGGCGCCTGCGACAGCGCTTGCACGCCGCCGCTGCCCCATTAGAGAGCGTCACCGCCGTGGAGGAAGCGGCCGCCTCGCTGGCCAAAGAGATCGAACCGGGAGAAGAGGTGGAAGCGCTCGCTGCCACCCTGCCGCGCGCCGAGCCCTCGCGTCCCATTCGCTCTGGAGATGCCGTCTGGGTCCGACCGTTGAACGCCAATGGGCAGGTGCTGAACGTAGACGCTGGCGAGGGCGAGGCCGAAGTGCAGGTCGGGCCGGCCCGCACTCGGGTGAGCCTGAAAGCGTTAGAACTGCGGGAACCATCTCCCCGAGAAGCGCGGGAGGAACCGGAAACCACACCGGTCCAGCACAAGGCCCCATCGCCCGGCATGCGGCTGGATTTGCGCGGTTGCACCGTAGAGGAAGCTCTGGCCCGCCTGGATCAACACCTGGACGCGGCCTTTCGGGCCGGCTTGCCGTGGGTGCACGTCATCCACGGCAAAGGGACCGGCGCCCTGCGCCGCGCCGTGGGCCAGTACCTGGTCAATCATCCCGTCGTCGAGACACACGAATTGGCCCGCGAGCGAGAAGGAGGCGCCGGGGTCACGATTGCCAAGCTGGTCAACCGATGAGATAAAGGAGCATCAGATGCCTGACATTCAACTTGAAATCTGGCTGTACGGGCCGGTGGCCCAATACGCCGGCGAGGCCAGCCAGGGCAGTTACGCCCAACTGGACGTTGCACTTCCCCAGGGCAGCACGCTGGAAGACCTGATCATCCACCTGGGCCTCCCGACCGAGGAACGGGGCATCACCTTCATCAATGGCAACCTGGCCGCTCTCCCCGGGCTCGACGCTGATCTCAGCGTCCAACTCCATGACGGCGACCGGGTGGGCATCTCTCACCGCAAGAGTATGTGGCCCTTCCAGTACCGCTTCGGCGCCAGCACGACGCCAGAACTCCAGGAGACGTTCCGCCAGCGGCAAGACCGGGGCATTCACCACACATACACCGCAGCCTCGGACGAGGTCTGTTCCGATTCTTGAGAATAAATCGCTAGTAGAAACCGACCGAACGCTTGTGTAATTACGCGCATTGTGCTATCATAATATCAGACTAACGCACCAGCATAATCCCAGAAAGCCATAATCAGGATTGTATTCCTCCGACTCATCCCACTCCCTCGGGACGGATGAGCGATAAGGTGTAGGGAGTGATCCCCGCGCCCGCCGTGTTTGCAAAGGAGGCACTGCTGGCCCCATCAAAAGGCCGGCAGCGTCTCCTTTTTTGTTTTTCAGACTGATCTCACGCTTTACGAAAGGAGAAAATTATGGCTAAGATACTGCGCGTTAACATGAGCGAGCGCACCGCTGCTTACGAGGAGGTTCCCGATGCATATCGGGAATTGGGCGGCCGTGGCCTCACCTCCACCATCGTCTGCGACGAGGTGGACCCCACGTGCCATCCCCTGGGGCCGAACAACAAGCTGGTCTTTGCGCCAGGATTGATCGCCGGCACCAATGCGCCCACATCGGGCCGCCTTTCAGCCGGCGCCAAGTCGCCCCTCACCGGCGGCATCAAAGAGTCGAACGCCGGCACCAATTGGCCGCAGCTGGTCGGTCGCCTTGGCCTCAAGGCCGTCATCGTCGAGGGCCAGAGCGACGGCTGGTGGGGCTTGCACATCACCAAGGATGGGGCCAAGTTCTTCGACGCCAGTGAGTACGCTGGCAGGAGTCTGTATGAGCTCTTTCCCGATCTCTTCGAACGCTTCGGGGAGAAGGTGAGCATCGCGACCATCGGCGTGGCTGGCGAGATGCGGATGAGCATGGCCGGCATCTGCTACAACGATATCGAAAATCGTCCCACTCGCTATTCCGGCCGCGGCGGCCTGGGGGCGGTGATGGGCAGCAAAGGCCTCAAGCTCATCGTCGTGGACGGGGAAGGCGGGCCGGGCGTAGAAATTGCCGATCAGGCGCTCTTCGACGAGGGGCGCAAGAAGATGTTGGAGGCGCTCCGCAGCCACGACATCACCAAGCCCAAGGGTGGGTTGAACACCTATGGTACCGCCGTCCTGGTCAACGTGCTGAACGAGGCTGGCGGCTATCCCACCCACAACTTCCGCGAGGGCCGCTTCGAGGGCGCCGCTGCGACCTCTGGCGAGGCCATCTTCGAGACCAATGAAAAGCGGCTGGGCAAGGAAATCTACAATCACGGTTGCCATCCCGGTTGCACCATCCAGTGTTCCAACACCTATCACAAGCCCGATGGCACGGAGCACGTCTCGTGCATCGAGTACGAGTCGACCTGGGCGTTGGGTGCGAACTGCGGCATCGACGACCTGGACGCCATCGCTGAACTGATCTGGCTGTGCAACGACATCGGCGTGGATACCATCGAGGCCGGCGGCACCATCGCCGTGGCGATGGACGCCGGATTGGCCGAGTTCGGGGACAGCGAGGCCGCCATCCAGTGGATGGAGGAGATTCGCCAGGGCACGCCGCTGGGTCGTATCCTGGGCAACGGCGCGGCGACCACCGGCATGGCCTACGGCTGGCACCGGGTCCCCGGCTGCAAGGGGCAGAATATGCCGGCCTACGAGCCGCGCGCTGTCAAGGGCATTGGCATCACCTATGCCACCAGCACGATGGGGGCTGACCACACTGCCGGGTACACCATCGCCCCCGAGATTCTGGGCGTCAGCGGCAAGGTGGATCAGTTCGACATCGACAAGGCCGCCCTCTCTCGCGCTTTCCAGCAGACGACCGCCGTGATCGATTCCTCTGGCCATTGTCTCTTCATCGCGTTCGCCATCCTCGACATCCCCGAAGGCTATCAGGGGATGATTGACGAACTCAACGGCTTGCTGGGAACCAACTGGACTGCCGACGACGTGACACGCATCGGCCAGGAGATCCTGGATCAGGAGATCGCCTTCAACCGGGCCGCCGGTCTTACCCCGGCCGACGATCGCATCCCGGAGTTCATGAAATACGAGAAGCTCCCGCCCCACGACGTGGTGTGGGACGTGCCGGATGAGACCCTGGACGCTGTCTTTGGACAGGCCTAACTGATTAACATAAAACGAAGCCGCCGGGCCCATACGGGCCCGGCGGCTTCTGTCATGAAACTCACCACAGGAAGTGTATTCTTATCCGTTTACCGGAATCCTATGCCGTGACGGGAAGCGCTTCGACCCAGGAATTACTCTGAGGCCAGGCGCCATCCCGTGTCCAGGCATCCATGTACAGGCTGATGAGCCGGGGATTTATTTTCAATATCTTCTGGGCTCGACACCCCTGGCAACGCCCTATCTGATCGGTCAAATAAAGCAAGGATAAATCAGGAAACCGGATATATTCATGACAATCAGGACAACGCCAGAGAAAATCCCCCGTCTGCAAATCCACCGCGTAAAGTGTCATCTTGAACCTCCCCCCACACATTTTTGATCCGCCCTGAGATCATCACGTTAGCCGTGATCTATGATCATTCTAGCAGTAGACCGTTTCTCGAGGCGTGTCAAATCGTGGCGCGCCGCCCCACATTTTCCTCGATTTTTTGAGAAGAGTAAAAGGTATCTTCTCAATAACTTGGGGTGAATCTGTTCGTAGTGCGCGCGCTAGATAGCGCGCTAGATAGCGCGCTAGATAGCGCGCTATCTAGCGGCTTCAGTGCGCTTTTAGGGGCGCTGAAGCGCCTACTACGAACAAGCCCCCGGTTTATTGAGAAGATACAGTAAAAGCGCCCGTGTGAACCTATGTCGACTCCCAATGAGCCTGGGCCGGACTGGCGCTTGGGGAATAATCCTCCACTACAAGCTTCTTCCCCAGCTTATCTAAACCGAAATCTCCAGTTAGCAAAAAGCCTTCCTTTGTGCTATAATTTTAGCATGGTCTCCTAAGACGTTTCCTTCGTATCTTCTCAATAAGTTGGGGAGCTGTGGCCGGTCTCCCGACCGAGCCACAGCGGGCACGGTCAGGAGACCGGCCCGAGCGAGTTTGCCCCGGTTTATTGAGATGATACTTTCCTTCCTCTAGACGCTATAAGGAGTCAGTAACATGGAGGTGCACGTAAAGCTATTCGCGACGCTCCGCCGCCACTATCCAGAGATGGAGATCGGGGAGGCGATGCCGGTCGAGTTGGCGGAGGGCGCGACGGTCGACCAACTGCTCGCATCCATGGATCTTCCAACAGATCAGGTCAAGGTCGTGTTTGTCAATGGCGTCGTCCAGCCGGGAGATCACGTGCTCCAGGCCGATGACGTCGTCGGGTTGTTTCCGCCGGTTGGTGGGGGGTAGACGACGATGACGTCTTCAACAGTCGAGGTTTCTCCCGTTCAATTCAACGCCAGAGGGAATGGGCCATTGCTGGAAGGTTATCTCTATCACCCGACTGGTGCAGGGCGGTTCCCGGCCGCCATTGCCTGCCACCCGCACTCGCTGATGGGCGGCTCGATGCAGGACGCGGTCATTGTGACCGTTTGCCGCGCCCTGGCAGAAAGTGGATGGATGGCTCTCCGGTTCAACTTCCGGGGCGTGGGCGACAGCGGGGGCTTCTTCAGCGAGGGACGCGGCGAACTGGACGATGTGGCGGGCGCGCTTGACTTTCTCGAGACACAGAAAGCGGCCGATGTGGATCGCCTGGCTGTCGTCGGCTACTCCTTTGGCGCGGCAGTGGGATTACGCCACGCCGCGCGAGATCAGCGTGTGGGCTGGCTGGTCGGTATCGCGCTGACTCAGGCTAATTACGGCGATCCGTTCCTGGATCACGAGCGCCGTCCCAAGCTTTTCATCGTGGGTGAACATGACGCCTGGGCGCCGTTGGAAAATCTGCGCGCCTACGTTGCTCGCTTGAGTCCACCCAAGACGCTGAAAGTGATCCCTCAAGTCGACCACTTTTTCTCCGGCCGCCAACCCGAGGTCGCCGTCGAGGTCGCCGATTTCCTCACCTCAGGTGGATCTTTGGAGGCAAAAAAAGAGAGCAGTGGCTAACGTTCAGCCACTGCTCCAGCGCCCCCTGTCCCTGCCCAACCATATCGTCCGTTGGACGGATGCTCCGTCAGACCTCACTCCAACTTTCTGAGCGCTAAGTTGGACGACGTCGGGAAGGCCGGGAACGTTTCCTATCTTTGTCTCCATTTTACGCCAAAGAAGGCCCGCTGTCAATAACCTAAACCTTAAAATTCCAGTTTCAGGCCTCCAGCGGCGGGCATTGACACTTCAGGCATACGTGGGTGCCTCGTTGGCTCACCCGGATGCGCTGGATCGGCTCGCCACAGCGGGGGCAGGGCTGCCCCTCTCGCCCGTAGACCGCCAGCAATCCGGCAAACGCGCCAAATTCGCCATCCGGCTGGCGGTAGGCCGTATCGGAGAGCGTCGTGCCCCCGTCTGCAAGGGCTGCCTGCAATATCGAGCGGATCGCATTGTACAACCGTGCCACCTCGGCCCGAGCGAGCGTGTTCGCCGCGCGCAATGGATGAACGCCCGCCTGCCACAGGGCCTCGTCGGTGTAGATATTGCCCAGGCCAGCCAGGAAACGCTGGTCGAGTAACAGCGGCTTGATCCGTCCCCGCCGCCGGGCCAACATCTCGCCCAAGCGGGCCGCCGTGAAATCATCCGCCAGCGGCTCTGGCCCCAACTTCCCCAACACCGTCTGGGGATCGCCGGTCAACACCATCCGCCCAAACTTGCGCTGGTCGAAGAAATACAGCCGCTGGCCGCCGTCCAGGGCCAACGACACGCGGAGGTGACGCTCGTCAGCCGCCTCCCCCGGGCCTAATATCAATTGCCCCGTCATACGCAGGTGAACGAGCAGGGTGTCATCGCCGCTCAGGTCGATGACCACCCACTTGCCCCGCCGACCCACGCCGGCGATCGTCTGTCCGACGAGACGCCGGGCGAAAACGTCCGGCGCCAGGGGCGCCACGCTGCGAGTCCAGCGCACATCTACCTCAACGATGGATCGTCCGGGCAATGACGCGCGCAGAGCCCGGGCCACTGTCTCAACTTCGGGTAATTCAGGCATAGCGAGGCGGATTATACGCCCAGTCGTTTCAACTGTCAAAGGATTTGGCTCCCCCCAGGACCCCCCAGGAGAGATACCCAGCGCCAATTGACACGTCCCTGGGTCGGTGTTAAAATTCCTTTTCCGGAAAGGAAAGATCGAAAAAAATCAGCATTCACAGGAGACATCATCTCTATATGCCCCGCCGACAGGCCATCCAAGATACCCAACCATCCCCCCGCGTGCGCCGCCAGCGCCAGAGATCGTGTCTCGTCCGTCTGCGCCGGTGGCTCACACTCATCCTGATCATCCTGCTCGGCTGGCTCGCGTTCTGGCAGGGGACGGCGCTGCTGCCGCGCACCAACGTGCTCATCCTGGGTATCGACCGCCGTCCTGGTCAGGGCTACGTCGTGCGCGCCGATACGATCTTGCTGGCCACCATCGCCCCTGCCAAGCCCCAGATTGCGCTGATCTCCATACCCCGCGATCTCTACGTCGAAATTCCCGGCCACGGTCCTGCTCGCATCAACACTGCCCACTTCTGGGGAGAAAACGAGGCTCAGGGCAATGGCCCAAGGCTCTCGGTGCAGACCATCGCCCACAACTTCGGCGTGCCGGCGCACCATTACGTGCGCGTCGATTTTGAGGCCTTTCGCGCGGTCGTGGATGCCATCGGCGGCATCGACGTTGAGGTCGAGAAAACCATCATCGACGAGGCCTATCCCACAGAGGATTACGGCACCATGCGGATCGAAATCCCCGCCGGTCTGCAACACATGGATGGCGAGACCGCCCTGCGTTACGCTCGCTCCAGGCATGGCTCCTCTGATTTCGACCGGGCCCGGCGCCAACAACAGATCCTGATAGCGCTGGCCCATCATGTGTCCGATCCCTGGGTCTGGCCCCATCTCCCGGCCGTCTCCCTGGCCATCGCCAACCACATCGAGACAGATCTCAGTCGGTGGCAACTCTTGTTGATGTTACCGACCCTGGGGCGGATTGGCCCGGATGGCATTGAACGTCACGTCATCGACCGGACTATGACCCAGCCCTGGACGACGCCCGCTGGCGGCTCGGTGTTGCTCCCCCAATGGGAGGCCATCACGCCCTTGATCGAGGAGACGTTCGCGCCCTGATTGACTGACAGATCTTTTTGGAATCACAGTGGCGCTCCTGCGGAGGCGCTCCTGCGGAGGCGCTCCTGTGGAGCGGACACGGATTCACACAGATGAATGTTGAATTCGATCGAAAAACGTAACTGCTCACCTTGTGCCCGCCGGATCACAATCCGGCCGCGGGCAGGCAGTGTATTGGCTTCTGATCACCTTGCCAATGGCCCACGCGCCATCGGCGCGCGCCATCGGCGCGGATTGTGATCCGCTCTGCACGCGTATGCTGAGCAGTTACCGAAAAACAAGAAAAAAACCGTGTTCATCTGCGTTTATCTGCGGTTAATCTTGGACATCTGTAGTTTTGTCACTCAACTGGCGGGGCGGGCCATCTTCCTCTATTTCGCGCTCGCAGCGTATAATGAAAGGAGCTTCATCCTTGAAAACGGCCACGGCACGAGTGAGCACGTCAATGATGGTGGCGCTGCTGTGTATCACCTTTGCCGCCTCCTGCACCCCTTCACCGCCCACGCCCACCCGCACGCCCACACCACCGCCGCCTACCCTCACCCCAACGCCAGAACCGAAGATCATGACCATCTGTCTGCCCGAGGAACCTGACAGCCTTTACCTCTACGGCAGCGAAAGCCCCGGTCTTGCCGCCCAACACATCTGGCACACGATCTACGATGGGCCCTTCGATCACCGGGATTACGCTTACCAACCGGTCATCCTGGAGGATCGCCCTATGCTTGAAGGTGGCGGGGCGACGATTCTCACCACCACCGTGCAGGCAGGCGCTCGCGTGCTCTCGGCCGATGGGATCGTAACCGAACTGGTCCCCGGGGTAACCATCAAGGACGCTGCCGGTCAGCGTGTCACCTTCGATGGCGCTCCCGTGAATATGCACCAGATGCGCGTGACCTTCACCCTGCGATCGAATCTCTATTGGTCGGATGGCGTCCCGCTCAGCGCCAACGATTCGGTCTTCTCTTACGTCCTGACCGCCGACCCCGCCACCCCCGCGCGCCAGAAACACGCGGTCGAGCGCACCGCGGCCTATCAAGCGATCAACCCGCGCACCGTGCTTTGGACCGGTGTCCCCGGCTACCTGGACCGCGCCTACGCGCTCAATTTCTGGCATCCCCTGCCCCAGCACGCCTGGGGGGCGCTTTCGGCCAGCGAACTGATCAGCGCCCCGGTCGCGACGCGGGCGCCCCTCGGTTGGGGTCCCTTCGTCATCAAGGAGTGGGTTGCCGGCAGCCACCTGACTGTCGCCCGCAATCCGATCTACTTCCGCACGCCAGAGGGATTGCCTCACGTGGACCAGATCATCTTTCGTTTCATCCCCGATCCCACGCAACTGGCCCAGGCGCTGCTGAGCGGGCATTGCCACGTAGTCACGCACGAGAAAGCCGACGCAGTGCGGGCCGCGCTCCCCGGCGGCGCGGCGATCGAGATGCACGTCACGCCAGCGCCCCGCTGGGAACTGCTGGCCTTCGGCATCACGCCCCAGCGAGGTTACGAGCGGCCCGACTTCTTCGAGGACGTGCGGGTGCGGCAGGCCGTCGCGTCGTGCATCGACCGCCAGGCCATTGTCAGCCAGACCATCGGCCTGCCGAGCCAGGTGCTTCATAGTTATCTCCCACCAGAACACCCGCTCCACGCCGGGGATGCGCTCCGTGTCTGGCCATATGATCCGGCGGCGGGACAGGCGCTCCTGGACAGCGCCGGCTGGCGTGACGAGGATGGGGATGGCGTGCGAGAGGCCTACAACATCCCCGGCATATCCTCCGGCACGCCCTTCCAGGTTAGCTATCATACGAGCAACGATCCCCTGCGCATTCAGGTTGCCCAACTGATACAGGCTCAATTAGCCGCTTGCGGGATCCAGGTGAACCTGAACCCGATGATGGCGACGGCGCTGTTCGCGCCGGGGCCAGAGGGGCCACTCTTCGGTCGGCGCTTCGACCTGGCCCAATTCTCCTGGCAGGCGAGCGTCGATCCACTGTGCGATCTATTCCTGAGCAGCCAGATGCCCGATCCCGGCCGCTGGCAGCGTCCCAACGTCGGCGGCTTTCTCGACGACGATTACGACGTGGCCTGCCGGGCCGCCCTCGAGGCGATCCCGGATAGCGCGATCTACGTCACGAAACAGATCGAGTCGCAGGCCATCTTTTCCCAGCGCTTGCCCGTCCTGCCTCTTTTCCAGCGACTCAAGGTGACCTTTGCCACGCCAGTGGTCGTCGGATTATCGCCCAACGTATCAGAAGCGTCGGAATTGTGGAACGTCGAACAACTCGACATAAACCCATGAACTGAATGACGATCTCAATAAGGCTGAATAAGGAGTGATGATATGAACCCTAAATCAAAGCAAATCGAGAACTATATTGAGGCCCACATCGAGGTATACCTGGAACGCCTGCGCCGGGCCTGCGCCCAGCCCAGCATATCGGCCCAAAATCGTGGGCTGGAAGAGATGGCCGAATTGTGCGTCGAAATGCTGAAGGACATCGACGTCGACGCCGAACTGGTTCGAGCGAACGGCCCGCCCGTCGTCCTGGGGCGGGTCGTGGGGGACGGCCAGCGCTCGTTGCTTTTCTACAACCACTACGACGTCCAGCCGGTGGATCCCCTCGACGAATGGGAGACGGCGCCATTCGAAGCGGTCATCCGCGATGGCAAATTCTACGCCCGGGGCGCCGCCGACAACAAGGGCGCCATCGTCTCGCGTATCTGCGCCCTGGAGGCCTACCTGGCCCATCACGAGCATCTGCCGGTCGACATCCTGTGGGTGATAGAAGGGGAGGAGGAGGTCGGCAGCCCTCACCTGGATCAATTCGTGGATCGGCACGCCGACACACTGCGCCAGGTCTACGCTTGCGTCTGGGAGGCCGGGGGGAAAGACGCCCGCGGCCGCTACGAGATCTCTCTCGGTTGCAAGGGTCTGCTGTACGTCACCCTGCGCGCCCGGGGCGCCGACACCGACCTGCACTCTGCGCTCGCCGCCATCGTCGCCAACCCGGTCTGGCGGCTGTCCTGGGCTCTGAACGCGCTCAAGGGGTCCGACGGACGGGTCCAGATCCCCGGATTCTACGATAGCGTACAGCCCATCACGCCGGCCCAGCGAGAGGCCCTCGCCGCGTGGGATTACCCCGAATCAGAGACCCGTGACCTCTACGGCATCGACGGGTTCCTGGGGGACCTCAGCGGAGAGCGTCTCAAGGAAGCGCTCATTTTCTCACCCACGTGCAACATCGCCGGGTTTCACGCCGGGTATGGCGGGCCGGGGTCCAAGACCGTGCTCCCCCGGGAAGCCACGGCTAAGCTGGACTTCCGCCTGGTGCCTGACCAATCGCCCGAAGAAATCGTCGCCCAGCTCCGGGCATATCTCGACGCGCAAGGTTTCAGTGACGTGGAAATCGTGGCCAGTGACGGCGAACATCCCGTCAGCGGCGATCCCGAACATCCATTCACCCAAAGCGCCGTGCGTGCAGCCGAGCGGGTCTACGGGCACACCCCTGCTGTACTACCGATGATGAGCGGCACGGGACCGGTCCACGTGCTCTGCGGGCAGTTTGGCGTGCCCATCGCCACCGCCGGCGTGGGGTACAGCGGTTCCCGCGCCCACGGCCCCAACGAGCACATCCACGTCGCCGACTTCATTGAGGGGATCAAATACATCGTCGCGCTCCTGGACGAATTCGCCGCGTAGAAGAGAGAAGCGAACACAAAGGGCGCCCGAAAAACTGGCGCCCTTTGTGCATGCAGGGTAATCTTGTGAGCGTTTTAGATGCAATCAGGTCGTCTCGTCTGTTCCATTAACGTTGGGGTGTTGTGCCTGCGATGCCGGCGACCAGCAGGTCGAGCGCGACCTCGGCGTCGATCTTTCCGGTCTTGATGGCGACGTCGGTCTCCAGCAGGTGGCGGTAGACTTTCTCCAGTTGGGCGGCGGTGAAGTGGTTGGCCTGGCTGTAGAGCTTCTTGGTGGGGTAGGGGTGCAGCTTGATGATCCGGGCGATGCTGTTGGCGTTTTCCCCAGCTTGCTTCAACTCCTGGACCTGGATCAGCAGGCGGAACTGGCGCACGATCATGGCCAGCAATCCCAGGGGGTGCTCGCCCGTCTCCAGCAGGCGGTGGAGGGTCTGGGCGGCGGTGGGGCCATCCCGCCGGCCCAGGGCGTCGACCATGTCGAAGACGACGGCTTCCTGAACGTAGGGCACCAAGACATCGACGTCTTCGCTCGTGATGGGCCGCTCGCCGTTGGTGTAGGTCGCCAGTTTGATGATCTCCTGCTCGAGCAGGCGCAGGTCGTTCCCCACCACGGCGGCCAATTGGTGGGCGGCCCGGGGCTCGATCTCGGCGCCGTGTTTTTTCGCTCGCTTGACGATCCATCCGGGCAGGGCCTTGTCCTTCGGTGGCTCGAATTGTTTGACGTATCCCCGATCCTCTTTCTGGGCCAGCTTCAGCACCGGATGTTTAGCCGGCAGGGCCTTGTCCTCGACGAAGACCAGCCGCGTCGTATCCGGCATGCGAGGGAGGTAGTCGAGCAGCGCGTCTACCTCGTTGGAAGCGGCTTTCTGGCCCTGCAGCCAGCTCAACATTCCATCGACGATGACCAAGCGCTTGTCGGCCAGGAAGGGGATGGCGTCGCAGGCGTGGTGGAGCTCGCCCAGCGAGAGGTTTTTCCCATCCAGGTAAGTGGTGTTCAGGTCCACCGTGTCGGGCGGGCCGAGCTTGCGCTTGAACTCGGCTATCGTCTCGGCGCGGGTGAACGCGTCGCTGCCGTGGAAGACGTAGAAGGTGGGCGCTTTCGCCATCGCGACCTACCGGCGTGCTGACGTTACGTCCTCGGTGCGGACGTGATGGACGATCATCGGATGTTGTTTATCCAGGCCGGCCTTTTCCTCGCGCGTGACGCCGGCGATGCGCATGTTGCCGACGTTGGCCTGGGTCGTCACGTGGGTTTGCAGCGCCTGACCCAGGGGACGTCCGGCGATGATGCCCAGCGTGGCGGCCGCGCAGGCCAGCGGCAGGCGCGTGACCCACGTCAACAGATTCTTGGCCCGGACGCTTGCGGTCTGCTCCCCCTCTGACCGGTCGAACCAGGCGCTGCTCAGGGCCAGGAAAGCGCCCAGCCCGGCCAACGTCCCGGCCACGACGATGTTGGTGCCGCAATTGGCGTGAATGGCCATCTGTCGTTGGCCAGCCCGGAGTTGTCGCAACCCCTCCTGGGCGGCGTCTAGCACCGCTTCGGTAGGCACGTCCCCGTAGATGTAGTAGCCCCAGAAGGACGAGCGCCCCATCAGCCGGATGCCGGGCAGGCGCTCGCTCAGGATGTGGATGGTGGCATGTTCCAGCGCGTGGTTGCGGCGCACGCGCGAGACGGCGGACGATAGGAATCCCAGGGGGGCGGCGAGTGGTGTGTGGGATGACGGGTGTATCCTTTGACTCATATTTTACCTCTCATTGTTTGGCTCTATTCTGCGGGCGATGACAATCAAGCGATATCTCAGGCTGCCGTAGGGATGGCAGGTGACCAGTGTCAAGCGCTCGTCCCCGGTGGGCAGGGTGTAGCGGGCGTTCTCCTGACGGACTTCCAACGGTTGGCCTGCCTCGGGCAGGATCAACGTCTCGGAGATGGCGTAGGCGTAGGCCACGTCGTTGGAGAAGATGGTGATGGTTTCCCCCGCTTTCAGTGTGTAGAGATCGCGGAAGATCTCGCCGTGGGAGGTGTTGTGGCCGTTGAGGACGGTGTTGCCGGGCGCGCCCAGGGGGGCCGAGGTATCGTGCCAGCCGGCGGCGTATTCGTCCGGTACTTGCCACGCGGCGTATGACTGGCCGTCCACGTCGATCAACTGGGTGGAGACGGGCAGGATCGGCGCGTCGATCTGGAGGGTGGGGATGGTGATGCGGGTGG
>DSAR01000341.1 GCA_011046405.1 Chloroflexota bacterium
AGAAACGACGTCTTCAGAAACGACGTCTTCAGAAACGACGTCTTCAGAAACGACGTTTCCCATTCTCTTCGACGTGGGAAACGATCACCCCATACAGTTGCCGGATGGCCGGCTTTATCAAGCAGACCAGGCCTGGACGCCTGAAACACCGATGGGATACATCGGTGGATACCGGGTGTGGTCCAGCGAAATACATCCTGTGGATGGTACACCGGATGGCGTCCTGCATCAGAATCAACGTCACGAGTGGGAGGCATACCGCTTCAGCGACATTCCCGATGGAGACTACCTGGTCACCCTGTCCTTCAGCGAAATCGGCCTGCCTGAATATTCGATCTTTGACGTTTCCATCGAAGACCGCGTCGTCCTGAGCCATTTCCGTATCGCCGACGAAGTTGGGGGAAACTACGGGCTGACCCGGCGTTTCACTGCGACGGTGCGCAACGGCGAGTTGAACGTCGTGGCGACGCCGGTCGAGGGAAAATCGAAGCTGGCCGCTATCGAGGTCGCGCCCCGATCTCCCGACGACGTCGCGCCGCCGGCGCCGGTCGACGTGGAGACGATGAGTAGTTACCAGGCGGTATTGCTCAACTGGCCCGCCGTCGCCGCCGACGATTTGGATGGGTATCACGTGTACAGGGCACCAGTGCCTGATGGGCCGTACACGCGCCTGACCGGCGAACCGGTGTACGTCTCTCGTTACCAGGATCACGTACCGGTGATACACGAGCGTTACTACTATCGCGTCTCGGCTGTCGACGTCTATGGGAACGAAAGCGAACGGTCATCTTCTCAACCGGGCGTTGCCTTGGGGGTCCAGGACGCCTCGCTGCCGCTCTACGTCCTGGACGTATCGGCGGAGAACCTGGAGCGCCTGGAGCGGGATCCTTTCAGTTATGACGAAGTGCCCGGCACGTTTATTTACCAGGGACGACGTTTTCCTGTCGAGGTTCGTTACCGGGGCGGATATGGTCGTTTTGTTCACAAGAAACCCTGGAAAATCAAGTTCGTGGAGGATTCCCCCTTTCCAGGGGAGGACGAGATCAATCTCCGGGCCGATTACGCTGATCGTTCGTTGATGCATAGTATGTTGGCGTACACGTTGTTCGAAGGGGTCGGTGTGCCATCTTTGAGATCCCAACACGTTCTCCTGTTGCTCAATGGTGTGTATCAAGGGGTTTTCACAGCTTTCGAACAACCGGACGAGAATTTTCTGCGTCGCGCCGGTTACAATCCCCGGACCAGCATCTACAAGATCGTGCACACCGATACGAACGATTGGTCGGCCGTTCAGCCTTCCGAACAGGCCTATCGAGAGGCCTACGAGAAGAAGACGAATCGGGGCATGGACCGCGACGACGTGATTGCGTTGATCGAATTGATTGACGGGGCCCCGGAGGAGACCTTCGCGTCGGAATTGCAGCGCGTCTTCGACGTAGCGACTTATTTGGATTATTACGCCGTGATCGTATTGACCGGCAATCGGGATTTCGTTCACCACAACGTCTATCTACTCCACGATCTGGAGGCCGAATGGTGGTGGCTGGTGCCTTACGACTTCGACGCCGCGTTCGAACCGACCTGGGATGCGCCCGGCATTCCTTATGAGATGCCCATTGATATAGGCACTGTTTCCTCGCCGGTTGAGCCGTGGGGTTTCAGCAGCCGGCTTCTCACCCGCGTGCTGGATACCCCCCAATTCCGCGCCTATTATTGCCGCCGGCTGGCTGAGTTCATGGATACGATCTTCTCCGACGCGGCGATGGAACGCTTGATCGATACCACCTACGCGGCGATCGAGCAAGACGGCCTGCGCGATTGGCACAAACGGTATCGTGAGGATAACAGCTGGTTCGTCGCCAGCCCCGACGAGATCAAAACCTACGTCTCGGCCCGCAAGGCGCACCTGTGGGACGAGATGGCGAGCTATTGCCCGGCCGAACGCTCCTACCTGGTGATCAACGAGGTGATGATAGGTGATCCGACAACGGCGGCGTCGGCCTGGATCGAGATTTACAATGCGGGTTTGGCGCCAGTCGACCTGAGCGGGATGCGCCTGGCCTACGATGCCCCACTCCTTACAGTCGAACCGGTCAGGCGGGAAATCCCTGATGGGGTTCAGATTGCCGCCGGGGGATTTTTCACCCAAAACCTCGACTTATTCGACGATAGGGAGCCGACCCGGGGGCGGGTTATGCTCTTCCAGGGTGACGAGTTGATCGACACGGTCGAGGCGAACGACTTGAGCGACGTCGTCTCGTGGGGCCGGTATCCCGATGGCGCCGACCGGTGGCGCCCCTTCAGCGTCCCAACACCAGGAGCGACCAACGCGCTCAACCCGCCCGTCATCAGCGAGACGCGGCACATCCCGCTGATCCCGGAGGCGTCGGAGACAGTTACCATCGTGAGCCGCATCTCCGACGATGGGGCGGCGTTGACCGCGACGCTCCATTACGACGCCGCCGATGACGAATCGATCACCCAACCGATGAGGCACTTGTGGGAAGACCTCTACGTCGCTCACATCCCCCCGCAACCGGGGGAGCGGGAGGTCCATTACCGGGTCGTCGCCGAGGACGACGATGGACAGGTGAGTGAGGCGTCTCGATCCTACGTCGTGGGTTACGAAGCGCCGGAATTGTTCATCAACGAATTCCTGGCCAGTAACAGGACGGTGTTGAAGGTCCCCGACGATGACGCTTCGCTTACAGGCAATTATCCCGATTGGATCGAGATCTACAATCCCGGGCCGGAGGACGTCGACCTGGGCGGGCGCTATCTGACCGACCGCCTCGATAACCCGACCCGTTTCCGGATTCCCCAGGGGGTCGCCGTCCCGGCGCGCGGATTCCTCGTCTTTTACGCCGACGGCAATCCGGAACGGGGCCCCTTGCATACCAACTTCCGGCTCGACCGCACGGGCGAGGCGGTGGGGCTCTTCGACGTCGACGTGGTGGGCAACCGGCCGATCGACGTCTATACCTTCGGCGCGCAGCAGGCGGACGTATCGGAGGGGCGCTGCCCGGACGGCGGCGCTTGGGGCAATTTCTTCGCCAATCCGACGCCGGGTGCGGCTAACCAACCCTGCGCTTCGAGAGCCGTCATCGAGACGGTCGAGCGGACGCCTCGATACCCCATGGAGACGGATCAGGTCGCCATCTCCGCCGTCATCAGCCACACCGGTGACGTGACGGCGACGCTCTGGTACAGCACCAGCGCGGATCACAGACGCCCGGGCGAGTTCGTATCTCTCCCCATGCATCCATATAAAGAGGGGGGAGGGGCCTCGTGGCGCGCGCTCATCCCCGACCAGCCGGAAGACACAAAAGTCGCCTATTACGTGGCGGTTGCATGTGGGGATGAGAAGCAGGAGGAGAGCCGGGCCGGAGAGACGCGCAATCCCCTGCGGGCGCCGGACGACGTGTATGCCTATCGAGTTGGCTACACGCCGCCGCCCATTGTCATCAATGAGTTCATGGCCGACAACGAGACGACCCTGGAGAACCCCAACGCGTCGGGCGAGTTCCCCGATTGGATCGAGTTGTACAATGCCGGGTTCGAGCCGGTCGATCTGGGCGGCATGTACTTGACCGACGACCTAAACCGCCCCGAGAAATTTCGCATCACCGCCGGTGTGTGGATCGCCCCACGAGACGTGCTCCTGTTCTACGCCGATGGCAACCCCCACCGGGGCTTATTGCACGTCAATTTTCGGTTGAACCGGGGTGGCGAGGAGATCGGCCTCTTCGATAGCGACGAGAATGGTCGCGTATTGATCGATGCGCGGGTCTTTGGGCCGCAGGCGCCCGACGTGGCCGAACGGCGCTATCCGGACGGCGGAGAGTTTTGGATCAGCAGCCAGACGCCTACGCCGGGGCAAGTCGATTTTCCCCTGGGGCGTTATCCCTATCTACCGTTGCTGTTCAGGCCCGACATCTCCGAATGAGTGAGAGAGGTTCCCTCACCCGTGATTAAACGTCGAATTCAACTATCTCACCTGAGGGGGATATCGTTGGCCACGCTGCTTTTGCTGGTGATATTTGTCGCCGAACTATTTGTCGCCCAGGCAAATTGGTCGCCGGACGACCTCCCCCCATCTTTGCCCACGTTCTCCCCTCCAGGGGGCTATTACGAACGGGACGTTCAGATCAGGATCGAGGCGCCCGGTCGTGGGTGGCGACAACGAGGCGAGGTGATTTTTAGCGTCGATGCTCGCCTCCCCACGCCATCGACGGGAACGCGCTACGAGCGGCCGATCCGCCTCAGCACCGCATCGCCGGAGGTCACCGTGATCCACGCGCGGACCGTGTCGCCCGATGGCGAACTGGGGCCGGTCGTCAGCGCTTCTTACTTCGTCGGCGTCGAGACCTCGTTGCCGCTGCTTTCCCTGGCGGTGGATCCCGACGATCTTTGGAATCCTGAGCGCGGCATGTGCGCCAACCCCCACGAGCGTGGAGAGGCGTGGGAACGGCCGGTCGACGTGACCTTTGTCGATGCAGACCGGCGTTCCGGGTTCCATATCAGCGCCGGCCTGCGCGTACACGGCGGAATGTCGCGAGGCGAGGAGAAGAAATCCTTCCGGCTCTACTTCCGGGGTGATTACGGCGCCTCGCGGCTCGAGTTCCCCCTGTTCGAAGACGGCGACCTGCAGTCGTTCAAACGGCTGATCTTGCACACCGGCGGACGGGACGATGGGCGCGCTTATCCCGACTCGAATTGGACGCTGATGCGCAACCAGATCGTCGAACGGTTGACGCGCGACCTGAACGGCCCGGCGACTCGCAGCCGGGCGGTCTTGATGTTCATCAACGGCGAGCCGTGGGGGATTTATCACCTGCGCGAGCGCATCGATCGCTTTTTCCTGGCCGATCACTATGGGCTCGAGTCGTTTGATCTCCTGACGTCTCCGGAGAACGCGGCGAGCCAGGAGATCCAAATGGGGGATCGCGAACATTGGGATCATCTCATGGCCTTCGTCGAGACCCACGACCTGGCGCAAGTGCACAATTACGTCTACGTGGAAACCCAGGTAGATTTGGCCAACATGATCGACTACTTCATCCTGCAAATCTACGCGGCGAACGCCGATTGGCCACACGACAACGTACACCTGTTCCGGCCCCGCGCCCACGGTGGGTGCTGGCATTGGATCGCCTGGGATTGTGACGACTGTTTCGGGGCTGACGTGAGCAGCGTCGATACCGACATGATAGCGCGCGTGCTGCAGGTGAATCATCCGGAGACCGGTGGGCGCGACACGCTATTGCTGCGCAAACTGCTGGAGAATCCCGCCTTCCGCGAGCGGTTTCTGGCGCGGACGGCGACGTTGCTCAACACGGTGTTGGCTCCCCAATCGGTCGTCGCTCACGTGGACGATCTGGCTGCCGAATTGTGGCCGGACATCGCTTACGAGGCCTATAGGCAACCGGGCGCGTCAAACTGGGAGGCTAACGTGGCGGCGTTACGGCGTTTCGCCCTCCACCGCCCCGATTTCGTTCGCCAGCACGTCGTCGAGCGCTTTCGGTTGCCCGGGACGGCGTTGCTCACCATTGACGCGCCCGACGAGGGCCTCTACGAGGGCCTCTACGAGGGCCTCTACGAGGGCATTGGCTCCGTCGCCGTTGACGGGGCGCCGATTGGCGCGCAGCCCTGGCGTGGGGTCTATTTCCAGGACGTCCCCATCCAGGTGACGGCCATTCCGGCGCCGGGCTATCGCTTTGCAGGATGGGAGCCGTTGTATCTCCCACAGACCCCGCGTCTGACGCTTGAACTTCGCCAGGCGCAGGTTATCACGCCCTGTTTCGAACAGCTTTTGGGCGAGTCGCCTTGACCTGGCATTTACCAACCGATCCGCTCATTTCTTGCACAGAGGTAACAGCTCAGGCCAGTCCCTTGCTGCAATAGAGGATGAGAGTTTGGGTTGTTTGGCGGGTGCGAAGCACCCGCCAAACAACCCAAACCCCCGCCCATCCACTGCAAACGGGCGGTATGCTGAGCAGTTCGTACAGAGAACCTTTGGCGTACGTAATTGCTCAGCATACGTGTGCAGAGCGGATCATAATCCGCGCCAATGGCGTACGGGCCTTGGCTGAGTGGTGACGGAAGCCAACCGTCGCCTTGCGCCCACCGGATCACAATCCGGTGGGCGCAAGGCGAGCAGTCACTGGCGCACTATATTTCAGGAGAGGTTTTCATGGAAAATTGGTTTGATTTTGCGACACACCCATCGACCCCTTTATCGTCGTTGATCGTCAATTTGCTCTTGGGCATCTTTCTTTCCAGCATGCTGGCCTGGTACTACGCGCGATATGGCAAATCGCTCTCTAACCGGGCCAGACTGGCCCACTTTTTGCCGCTGTTGACCTTGACGACCGTTTTGGTGATTTCTATCACCAAAGTCTCATTGGCGCTTTCCCTGGGTGCGCTTTCTATCATTCGTTTCCGAACCGCCATCAAGGAACCAGAGGAATTGATGTATCTCTTCATCGCCATCGCCACTGGATTGGGGTTGGGGGCCGACCAACGCTTGACGACCTTAGGCGCTATGTTGGTCATCCTCGGCTATCTTCTGGTGCGTGCGTTGGTGACGCCGGGTCCGTTGAAAAACAACCTATACCTGAACGTGTCGGCTTCCTGGCCCGACGCCTCTTTCTCACAGATCAATCAAATCTTGCTCCAACACGTCGATTCGGTCGACCTGCGCCGCCTGGACCGGGATTCCTCCACGCTTCAGGCGACCTATTTGATCGACTGTTCCGACGACGAGACGTTGTCGGCATTGATGGACGATTTGAGCGCTCGCCTGCCCAGGTCCGAGATCAGTTTCGTCGAACAAGATAACACACTGATTGGTTAGCGTGACGCCTAGTCGATGAAGATCAGACGATCCAAGCCGCAGCATACGAAACAGGCTCTCGCCTGGCTCGCCGTGACCCTCTTGTTATTCATCTTTGGGTTGCTCGTGGCTGACCATGCGCGGCAAATTCGCTTTCGCCAGACCATGACGACCCTTTACCAGACGATCGTCGATAAGATCGCGTACGCAGTCGCCGTTAATCCCGATTTGCCCACCTTGACCATCGACGTGAGGCCGAAAAGGTACGAAGTGTTGTTGGATCAGCGCGCCAGGGCGTTGCGCGATGCCGTTTTCATCCCCTCAGAGGAAGATTTTGTGTCAGCCACGGCCCGCGTAGCCAAAGCCAGCGTCCCCATCGAGATGCGCTTGTCGGGTGGGCCGGCCCGCAACCTGGGCAACGAGGATAAGTGGGGTTTCGAGATTCGCACGGAGTTGGGACAACAACTATTCGAGATACGACGACCGGATGCGCCGGATGGGCTTTGCTCGCTTGATCTCCTGGACCCGGCGCTCAACAACGGTCTGGCTCAATGGGCCTTTTTGCAGGCGTTGGAACGGGAGGGGGTCCTGGTCGCCCGCTATCGATTCGTGCGCTTGATATTGAACGGCAGGGATCGCGGGGTCTACGCGCTCCGGGAAAACGTCAGCTGTGAGCCATTGATTGCCTCAGACTGGAGCGAGGGCGTCATTCTCCATTTTGACACCCACCTGCTGTGGAAATCGCTCTCCCACTTCCAGGGAGACCTGCAGGCCGTCTATGCCGATCCGGCGACGAATCTCTCCGCCTTCGATTTCCAGTACTTCGAAATCGATGCCTTCCGTGACGCGACCCTCGCTGGCGAGGATGATGGATCGGCCCAGTTGAGGGAGCAAAATGAGCGTGCTGTGGGGATGCTGCGCGCTCTCCAGGCAGGCGAGTCCCGGGCCTCGGAGGTGTTTGACGTAGCTCTGTACGGTCGCTTCCTGGCCCTGGCCGATCTGTGGGATGCAACCGAGGCCGTATCCCTGGTCAATTTGCGTTATTATTACAACCCGACTTCCGACCGCTTGGAACCGCTCGCTTTCGACGCCGCCCCCTTGAGAGGGAATGAGCGCGTCTCCCTGGCGACGACCTATGGCGACCCGGCGCTTCAGGCGGCCTACGTTCGAGAGGCCGCGCGCCTTAGCCAGCCGGATTACGTCAATTGGCTGTCCGAAGAGTTGGCGGCGGATCTGCTCCGCTTACAACGCGCCATGGGGGGGCAGTACGGGCGCGCGGGCGAGATGTGGGAGCAGTTGCGCGCCCGCCAGGCCCAGATGCGCCGCTCTCTAGATCCAGTCCAGCCGGTCTTTGCCTACCTCGGCCCTCCGGAACTGACGGCGAGCGGCGCTGTACAGATCGACGTGGGTAACGCGCTCAACTTCCCCGTGGAAGTCGTGGGATTCGACGTGAACGGAACCACGTTTTTGCCGGCCCGTCGCTATTGGCTGTCTAGCGAGTCGGTCGATCTGTTGGTTGCCGAGGATGGCGTGGATGGCGTCGTGTTGCGAGCCTCGGACCCGGATCGGGTTCCGGTGCTGCGCTACGTCCGCTTCGACGTCCCGTTGGCCGAAATTCACCGTCTGAACAGCGAGCACGATTTTACCCGGGAGATGGACGTCCGGGTCGTGACCCGCATCTTGGGGTTGGAGGAGGTAAAAACGACGCCGGCGCGGCACGGTTACCCGGACGTGTTCGTCGTTCCCGCTTCTCTATCCAACGGAGGGGGTGGGAATTGAAGATGTCTGTCTCTTCTTCTTTTAGCTTTCCCTCGTGTCGAATCCCGCTCGCCTTACGCTACGAGATCAAATTGGTTTGTGATCCACAGACGACTGGCGGTTGCATACTGGCCCGGGCCCGGTCGTGGATTCGGATGCACGCGGCCGGCTTCGTCGTCGCGTACCCGCCGCGGCGGGTCAACAGTTTGTATTTCGACACCCGGGGATTGAGCGCTTTGAACGACAACCTGATGGGTATCGCTGACCGGCGAAAGTTGCGTTTGCGGTGGTACGGCCGAGATTTGCCAGAGATTTGCCCCATTCTCGAGCTGAAACAGAAACGCAATTTGCTCGGTTGGAAGGAACAACACACCCTGACACGCCCGCTCGATCTGACCCGCTCCTGGATCGAGATCCGTGACACGATAAGAAATGACGTGGACTCGAATTGGCGTTTCCTGATGCAGACTGTGGAGCGTCCGATCCTGATCAACCACTATCAGCGTGAGTATTACGTCACCCGGGATGGTGCTGTGCGGGTCACGTTGGATTTTGACCAGGCGGCCTACGAGCAGCGTCTCACCCTCCGCCCCAATCTGACCACTCGATTGCCCCTGGAGGATAACGTGGTCATCGAGATCAAGGCGGATCACGAATATGGCGAGCGCGTCCAGGAGATCGCGGCCCAATTCCCCGCGCCTCGTTACCGCAACTCCAAGTACGTCCAGGGTTTTTTAACCGCTATGATCTGAATGTGCTCTCCAGTCTCTTTCTCAATCCTCAATCTTCAATCCTCAACCCCCAATCCCAACCCCCAATCAATCAGCACATGATCGCCCGCTGCTCGTCCATCAGCGTCTAGCGTGGGCCAGCGTTGACCGGTCTTTTTATCGTACAGCCCGATGACCACGTGATAGGGGCCGGGCGGCGCATCCTCTGGAGCGGTGACGTGCTGCATCTGGACGAAACAATCGTCCACTTGCAGGGTGAGCGGATCGACCCACAACCCGTCGTCGCCCGCCAACATCCCCCCATCCCCCGCCAGCAGGTGGACGAAGACCTGCAAGCGCGGGCCGCTGTACACACCCGGCGGTGGCGGATTGGCGACCGGCGGCGATGGCTCAGGCGGCAGATCGAGCGGAGCGGCGACCCGCCAGACACTCACGAAAACAGCCGTCTCCCCGGCAGCTACCGGACCATTTTCGGGCCCTTCGCGTTCTTCGCGTTCTTCGTGTTCACGCAAGCGCTCGACGCCGCATAGTTCCAGGCCGTTGGCGAAACGGGCGAGCGGGGTGGACGCGCCACGTCCACAGGCGGCGAAGCGCTCGGGCAGGGCGAGATAGTGAAGCGCGACACGTTCGCTGACCGCCTGGGTAGAGACCGTGTTCGCGGCGATCAGGGAGGCGAGCGGGTCTGCCGCTTCAGGCCAGCCGGGCAAAAACGTCGGCGTTTCGGTCCTGCCAACGGCGTCGCCAACAGCGTCGGCCGTCCACACAAGAGTGCGCTGGGGATCGAAGAGCCGCAGCGCGAGCGCGTGTCGGGTATCGACCTTGAGCGCCAGCCGGTCCCACGGACCCCGGAGGGCGCTGGCGACGGTTACGTCGTCCAACTCAGGATGCGCGTTCAGGCAGTGGGCCACGTCGCGGTAGTCGGCCCGGTAGAGCAGGCGCACCATATCCAAGCGGGGCCAGACGATGAAATAGTCGTGCAGGTCGCGGGCGGCGTTGGTCGCCAGGAAGATCATGGCGAATGAACAATGAAAGATAAACAATGAAAAAGGCGGCAGCGACTGGGGTAGTTTGCTGCGGGACCAACGGGAGAGCTCGGTCAGGGCCAGCGCCGGAAGGATGTAGGCCGCCGGTTGGGCCAGGATCGTGTGTCCCAGGCTGGCGGGCGGCACGCTGAGGAAACCGGGCGACAACCCGCTCCCCAGCCACAGGAGCAGGAAGAAGTAACGGGGACGACGCCAGCGCCACAGACAGATGAGCGCGCCGGCCCACAAGAGCGCTGCCCCCAATCCGTTGAAGACCGGCCGGCCTGGGATGTTGTACAGGTACTCCGGGTCGCCGGTGGCGTGGAACATCCCCAGGGTCTCGACCGTGTAGGTGAGCAGCGGCCCGACGTCGCCCGAGCGGAGTGCGTTGACCGGCAGGGCCAGCTCGCCCAGGCGGGCGTCGGCGCCGGGGACGTGAGCGATGGCCCACGCCATCGGGGCGACGACCAGGCCGGCGACGAACATGGCCAGCAGCAAGTGACGCCAACGCTGGCGCCAGACCGGCCGGTGAAACAGCCACAGATAACCGCCGAGGGCAACGACGATCGCCGGGAGCAGGCGGCTGGCGAAATAGGTGTAGAGCGCGCCTCCCAGCGCCAGGCCGAGCAGGAGAGACGTCCATTTCGATGAGCGGACATCAGATTGGAGCAGACGCCCGAGCAAGTAGAAGACCACCAGTGCCAGCGGTGGCAGGGAGATGTGCCGGATCGCCGTGCGGCTGTACATCAATGACCAGAAAGAGAACGCCAACCCCAGTGCCGCGACCATAGCCGTCCGGCGGCCGAACAATTGGCGGGCCAGCGTGTAGGTCAGGGCCACCGATAACAGCCCAAAGGCCGCCGAGAGGATGTGAGCGCTCAGGACGTTGAAACCTAGCACAGCGTGGACGCCCGCGTGCAGGTAGTGGTAGAGCGGTTCGTGGCCCGAGGCCCCGGTGAAGTAGATCGGAAACTCGCCCGCCAGCACCTGGCCCGAGAGGGCGTGGATGTTGATCAATTCGTCGTCCCGCCAACCCGGCGGGACAGTGTCCAAGCAACACAGGCGGAGAAACCAGGTCAGGAGCAGCAGAGCGACGAGGAAGAGTCGATGGGTTGGTGGGTTGCTAGATTGGTAGGTTGGTATATCGGTATATTGGTAGGTTGGTATATGGGTAGATTGGCGGGCGCCCGCTCGTGGGGGGGGTGTGCTGGCTGGTTGTTTCTGAGAGCAAATCATTTTCATGGCGCCTGCTCCGGATAGACCAGAATCAGGTGATCGGCGAGCGTGCGGGCAGACGTCGCTCCCTCGCCATCGACCAGCACAGGCAAGCGAGATAGATCATGCCGCCTATACAGCCCCATCGCCAGGTGATGCAAGTCGCCGGGCGCGAGCGGAAGGCGGTGGATCTGGACGAAAGCGTCGCCGGCGCGCCAGTTCCAAGCTGGCGCGTCCAAGCGGTCTTCCTGCCCGATGGGCGCGCCAGCGTCGTCCAATGCGTGGACGAAGATGGCGACCTCGTGATCGTAATCGTGGGGCGGCGGTGGGCCGAGCACCGCTGGATCGAGCACGCGCCACGTGGTGACCAGCGTCGTCCTGGTAGAGGCTGCGGCCTCTGCCGCATCAGAAATTGGACGGTGAACGCTCAGGAGTTCGAGCACGTCGCCAAAGTTGACCGGCAGGCGCTGGCGCGCGCCGCCGGCGAGGAGTTCGCCGGGCGTGGGCTGTACGAACGCCGCCAGCTGCTCCCGGGGCCGCCAGGCGAAGACATCGAAATAAGGGTCGACGTCGGTGGGCCGCAGGTGGACGCGCCGGACGAGTTGCAGATTTATGCGTCGGGCGAAGTACGGGTCGAGCGGCGTGTTGGGCGGCAGGATGAAGCGGCCCTGTTCGGCGTCGGGGAAGACGAGCGCCCGCCGGGCGTCGCACCAGCGCAGCGCCGCGCTATCTCGATGAATCGTCATATCGGCGATGAAAGGGTCGAGCGGCAGGTCTGGAAATGGCGATGAGAGTGTGATGACGCTGTCCGCATCCGCATTGACGTAATTGGCGATAGCCGCCAGGTTGTGGAAATAGGCGGCCCGCGTCTCGGCGCTCTCCCCCCAGCGGACGAAATAATCGTAGCCGGTCGTTCCGGCGACGACGCCCAACCAGAGAACACAGGCAGCGGCGAATCCATTGCGCCAGCGGGGGCCGAGACGGGCGTCAATCCACTGGCCCACGCCGAGCGCGCCCAGCGCCGGCAGGACCATGACCGGCGGCTCGGCCAACTTGCTGTGCAGCGTGCTGGTGTATGCGCCCAGGATCAGCGTGGGCGCTATCCCGCCCAGCAGCCACATCAGCGTGAGGGCGCAGGCGGAGCGGCGCCGCGCGTCCGGCGGCCGGAAGAGACCGCTCAAGCAGATGCAGACGCCAGCGTAAAAGAACAGGCTGACCAGCGGATCGAAGATAGGGCGTCCGGGCAGATTGTAGGTGACGAGACTGTCGCCGGAGAAACTGAACGTGCCTAGACCAGAGACGACGTTGGCCAGCAAGGGATTCGGATCTCCTCGAAACACGGCCCGGATAGGACCGGAGAGGGTGCTGGTGCGTCCCCACGAACCGGGATCGAGCAGGTGTGGGGCGGCCAAAGTCCCGGTGAGGAGCAGCGCGCCCGCCAGCCACGGCCCGTGCCGCCGGAAACGATCCCGGTCGAAGAGCGCCAGGTACGCGAGAAAGAGGACGAAGATGCCCGCTGCCCCCCGGGCCGCCTCGTAGACGTGCAGGGAGCCCGCCAGCGACAGGCTGAACAATCCCCAGCACAGCCAGCGGGCCCATGGGGAGCGCCGGGGACGCTCGTCCTCGTCCTCTATCGCCACCCCCAGCGCGTAGACGGCGACGGTGAACAGGGTCGTCGCCGGTTGTGAGTTGAGGGCGAAGCGGCTGTCCGCCACGGTCCAGAAGGAAAAGCCCATCAGGGCAGCCCCGCCCAGCCCCACCGCCGGACCGAAGGCGCGACGTGCCCACAGGTAGGTCAGGATCAGGGTCGCCATCCCGAAGAAGGCGGAATGGAGCCGCAGCGCCAGGGGATTGAAACCGAAGATCCGGATGAAGAGCGCGCCGGTGTACATTGGCAGCGCTTCGTAGGCGTACCCGTAGGGCGCTTTGACCGGCGAGCGGGCGCCCCGCGCGACGGCGGCGAAGAAGTAGCCGGTGTCCGCCTCGTCGTGGGTCAGGCCGGGCGGGATCTCGTCCAGACGATAGAGGCGCAGGAAGGCGGAGAGGAGCAAGATGATGACCAATGACAAATTGACCCATGACAAACGAGGAAATGATAAACGTGGTCTGTGGGTCACGGGGCGTGCACCTCGATTGTCTGTAAGAAAATGTGATCGCCCATGTGCTCTCCGTCCTCGAAAATCGGCAGGCGGTGTCCGTCTAGCAGGCCGTACATGCCGACCTCAATCTGGTATATACCGGGTGGGGCGTTGGCGGCGACGGGGATAGCGTAACGGTCAACGATGACGGCGTCGGGCGCCCAGCTCGTGGTCGGCGCTTGACCGTTGACCGGTTCGTTGTCCTGTTGGCCCCACAGGAAATTACCGCTCGCCGGGTTGTAGACGTCGCCCAGGAGGTGGGTGAAGACCTTGTAACGGATCTCGACCGGGGCCGACGCCTGCCAGTACAGGGCGAGCTCGATTGTCTCCCCTGGCGCGACGGCGCTCTGCTTCAAATCGTATCCCAGGAGGTGGATCGTCTCTCCCAGGCGTAGATCGAGGGGATGGGCCACGTCGCTCGGTTCCACCGCGCTGCTTGTGGCGCCGCTCGTAGCGCCGCTTGCAGCGCCGCGACGCACCAACGTGACGTGCCCGACTTCGACCTCGGGCTCATCGGGCGGCTGGACGACGACGGTGTATGCGCCGGGCGGCAGGTCGGCCGTCAGCGGCAGGTCGCCCTGCTGGCGGGTGAGTCCGGCGCGGGCGGGATGCTCGACCGCTGCCGTGATCGTCTTGTGGGCTATCTGATCCTGGCGCAGTTGCACGGTCATAGGCTGGTCAGGCGGATAGCGCCAATAGAGAAAGAGGTGTAGAGTGTCGCCGACCTGGTAGCGGGGCAGGGGGATTTCGGCGCCCTGGAGCGACGATTCATCAGGCAAGACGGGCGAGACCGGCGGCTCGAAACCAGGTGCTAGATCGTGCAGGTTCTCGGCCCGTTCTGGCGTGCGGGCGTAGAAGTACAGACCCCCCTCGCCGAAGCGCCAGTGCGCCGAGGCGACGGCCCGCTCCGCCAGCCAGGCGTCGATGTGGCCCTGCGGATCGTTTCGTCGGGCGTCGGGCGTCAGGGCCAGCCACAGGCCCTGGGTTTGGGCGTCCCACAATGGAGACAGGATGCGCTCAGCCTCTCCCGCGTCAATAGCCTGCCCGTGGGGCGCGCCGCGCCACGCCCCCGCGTAATGGGCGGCGAAGATGGGCCAGTCCTTGTCGGTATGGAGAAGCAGCGCGTCGCCGGGACGCCGGTGGGCGCGGAGCGTAGCCGCCATCGACACGTAATCGTCCCGCCGGGCGCGGCCGGGGAAGAGCGGCGCCAGGCCGGCCAGCGCGACGGCGATAGCCAACCCGCCGCCCAGGGCGGCTGTCCACGGGCGCTTCTGCGCGAGGACGGCCAATCCCCACCCCAGCAGGGTGTAGAAGCAGACGGAGAGGGGGAGCAGGTAACGGGGTGCCAATCGCGGGGTGTAATAGATGGGCAGCGACAGGGAGACGGCGTAGACCACCAGTGCCGGCAGCATCAATCCCAATACCAGCACGCTCAATCCTCCCGTCTGCGCTGGCGTGCGGGTTGAGCGCGCCAGCGCGATCAACCCGGCGAGGAGCACGCCGAAGACGACCGCGACCAACCCTGCGTAGACCTGGATGTCCACCGGAATCCCCAACGCCAGCATCGTGGCGTACAGGCGGAGAAAGAAGGCGGGAGAGAACGGTTCCGACGTGGACCAGGTGGGCATGCGCGGCAGGGCGTAGATGAGCCACGGGACGAAGAGGGCAGCGGCGGCCAATTGGGCGCTCACCCACCGTTTCAATGCCCGAAGGGGGCGCCCCTGTCGCAACCAGACGGCGATGAAGGCCAGGTTGGCGATCAGCGGGACAGAGATCGTCAGGAAGAGCGTCCACAGCCCGCCGGCTACACTGAGGACGTAGGCCGCCCACGCCCGGCGGTCCCGCCCCTGGCTGCGCCACAAGCGCACCGCAGCCCAGAGCGCGCCGGTCGCCAGCGTGGACGCCCAGATGTACATGCGCATCTCCTGCGACCAGGTGACGGCAAAGCGGGAGAGTGCGAGGAAAAGAGCCGCCAATAGACCGGCCCTGCGCCCACCCAACGCGCGGCCCAGGCGGTAGATCAGGCTTACGCCCAACACGCCCGCCAATACGGATGGGAAGCGCAGGACGAACTCGCCCTCGCCTGCGACCAGCCGCCAACCGCGTAACGTCAAGAAGTATAGCGGGGGATGAACGTCGTGGGCGGTCCAATGGAGAATCCCTGCGACGGGCAGCCGGGCCGCCCAGGCAGCCAGTCCCTCGTCCCACCAGATATTGTGATCGGCCAGCCCCCACAGGCGAAGGCAAAAGGCGAAGAGCAGTGTCAACAAAAGGGGAATTTGCTTTCGTCTCATAGGGGGCAATCATACCCCAATCAAGCCCGGTTGACAAGCGACAATTTCTCCCGCGTGTGGTAAAATAGGCGCAATCGTGTAGAATAGTGAATAGCGAATGGCGAATAGTGAATGGCGAATAGCGAATAGCGAATGGCGAATGGCGAATGGCGAATAGCGAATGACGGAGGCAGTGTGAAATTATCTATATTTGTAATCCGGAACCTGGGTTTGATCCTTTTGTTGATGATGCTCCTGGCTGGCTGTGGTGGGGATGCGCCGGCGCCCACCTCTCCGTTTCCGACCCCGAGCGGTGATCCCCAGCTCCTGCCGACGCTCACGCCGACGCCCACGCCGGATTTGCAGCCGATGCTCGTAACGTTGAAGTTGTGGGTGCCGGAGGATCTGAGCCCTTACGGGCGGGGCCCGGGCGCCGCCGCTATGGCCGACCTTTTGGACCGTTTCAGCGAGGCCTACCCTGACGTTCAGGTAGACGTCACCGTCAAAAAGGCCCAAGGCCGGGGTGGGTTGCTCGATTTCCTGCGCACGGCGCGCGATGCGGCCCCTTCAATCATGCCCGATCTGGTGATTGTGGACGTCAATGACATGGGGGCGGCCGCCGGCTCGGCGTTGATTCAGCCTCTGGACGATCTGATTTCCCCCACCGAGATGGACGAGCGTTTCCCTTTCGCGGTGGAGATGGGAACAGTGACCCGTGACGCCGGTGGGCCGATGACCGCCGGTTTCATCCTCGGCGTCGATCTGACACACCTCGTCTACCGGGCCGAATTGTTCGAGACTCCCCCGATCTCCTGGACGTCAATCATCTCGCCGCCCAAATCCTACGTCTTCCCCGCCGGCGGGCAAGATCGACAGGTCAACGATGCGACCTTGATCCAATACCTGGCGGCGGGCGGCGTGTTGATCGATGCAGAGGGGCATCCGACGATAGACGAGGAGGTGATGATCAGCGTTCTCGATTTCTACAGCCAATGCATCGGCACTGGGGCCATCTCGCCCACGCTGGCGCTGACTACCCGCGATTCAGTCCAATCCTGGGAGCATTTCAAAGCTGGTTATGGAACGATGGCGGCAGTTTCAGCTCATCATTATTGGGTCGAGATCGAGAACCTGCTTGCTGATCCAGAGCAGATGGAGGAAACGTGGGCCGTTGCCTCTCTGCCCACTCGCGAGGGTCAACCCTTCAGCGTGATCAAGCAGGGATGGGCGATCTCGTTGGTCGCACAGGATGAGGCCCGCCAGCGATTAGCGATCTTGCTGCTTGATTGGTTGATCTCCCCCGACCAAAATGGGCGTTGGACCCAGGCATCGGGCTATCTACCAGCGACCAAATCGGCCCTGCGGATGTGGGACGTGCCGAACGTCGACCGTGCAGCGCTGCGGAACATTTTGAACGCGGCCGCGCCGCCGCCCAGTCAAGAAACGATGGCAACGAGCGGCCGGGTGATGCAAGAAGCGGTGATCGCGGTGCTGAGAAGACGGGCCACACCGGAGGAGGCCGCTGCCGCGGCTGTGGAAGGG
>DSAR01000519.1 GCA_011046405.1 Chloroflexota bacterium
ACGTAACTACTCAGCCTGCTGCCCGTTTGCAGGGGATGGGCGGAGGTTTGGGGTGTGTGGCGGTCGCGAAGCGACCGCCACACACCCCAAACCCCCATTCTCCAGCACAGCAGAGGGCTGGGCTGAGTAGTTACGCCAGAACAAAGATTGATCCCCCCGCATAGGAACTTTCAGTTAATGAAATGACAACTGGAGTTTTCCAGTAGATTGTCATTAGAATTCGGAAGTCTCAAAAAGTGCATTGTGCAGCAGATTTTGACGCTACAGTAAATCAAGTTGTCTCTGAGATAATCGGCTGAAAACTTCCGAAGTCTGGATCGTTAAATGTCTATAAAGTCTAGTGGAAAACTCCAAGTGACAATGAGAGTAAAGAAAGATAATGAAAAAGCAAACTATTTATTACAAGATTGCGCTGGCCCTCATCTTGCTGACAGCAATTCTAGCCGGATGTGGTGATAAGTTACCAAAAGAGGCAAAAGATGTCATTTTCGACGCATTCGAACCGGAGAATAAGCCATCTTTTGCCTCGGTGACGTTGGTGGAACCCCTGGCGGAAGACATAGAAGCCGGCTTCGAGGAAGTGTGGTGTGTCAACATCACGTTCAACTGTTGGAGTTGCAGTCACGGGGAGTACCGCACCTGTGCCGATAGCCGTCTGGTCCGCCGAAGCGGTGACCAGTGGGACGTGAAAGTAATCTTTAGCGAAGAGGACAAGGAAAAGTGGCAAGCCCGGGGATGTGAGTTTATGCCTGATCTGGTGAGCGGCTACGGACATTGAACCTCGACCCTTTGATTCGCGTGATTAGGCGCATATCACCGATCCGGCTCGTTTTAGTCATTGTCCTGTCGACAGGGTTGATCCTGTCGTGGGCTTGCAATCCGAGACGAAGCGATCCAGATCAAACAGATATCCCGACGACGGTTCCAACTCTTACTTATCCCCCCTTGCAGCCGTTGGCCAATCTGTTGCCGCTTTTCGATTACGCCGCTTTCCCCTTCGACGTACAGGAACACAGCGTGGCAACGCGGGACATCGTTACTGTTTACGATATCTCTTATACAAGCCCCAAGAATGGACGAGTCACGGCCTACCTGCTCGTACCGCTGGGCGCAGGGCCGTTCGCCGGCGTGTTATTCGCTCACCCGGCTGACGGTGACCGCTCTTACTTTCTCTCGGAAGCTGTTTCATTGGCCAGGGCCGGCGCCATCGCTATCCTGGTCGATTCTCCCTGGGCCCGGCCTGATCCATGGCGTCGAGACCTGGACTACTCGCCAGAGAACGACCTGGCGATTTATGTCCAGGAAATCGTCGACCTGCGACGGGCAGTGGACCTGCTCGCGGCGCAGGAAAACGTCGACCCGGCCCGGCTCGGTTTCATAGGATACAGCTACGGCGCTCACCTGGGAGGTGTGCTGAGCGGCATTGATGGACGTCTACGAGCCTACGTGCTGATGGCCGGCGTGCCGACCCGGAGCGAGCGCATCCCCCGGCGTATCGCCACCACCTTTTCCTCTGGAGAACTGGCCGCGTACCGGCAGGCCCTGCGCTCCGTGGACGCGATCCAGTACGTGGGACACGCCGCGCCGGCGGCCTTGTTCTTCCAATGCGCCCGCCAGGACGAGGTCATCGCCGAGGCCACGTCACAGCGCTATTACGAGGCCGCCAGCCAGCCCAAGCAAGTCGTCTGGTACGAGGCCGGGCATATGCTGAACGAGCAGGCATATATCGATCGTGCCCAATGGCTGGCTGAACAACTGGGATTGGATAGCGAAGCGTTGAAGTAAGACCATACTCCGCTTGGCTGCGCAGGTTATCCAGCTGCGACACCCCTTCGACCCCGGCCAGGTCTAACAGGGATTGGGCCAGCCAAGCAGGAGTAGAATGGCGAGATATGACATCCCATTACTTGCGCACCTCCGACGTCGCCCAGGCGATCGGCGTCCACCCCAATACGGTCCGGCTTTACGAGGAATGGGGCTTTCTGCCGTCGATTCCCCGCAACGCCAGCGGCTACCGGCAGTTCACCCCGGCCCACCTGGAACAGATGCGCCTGGCCCGGCTGGCGTTGCACGGCGGTTGGCCGGGGAAGAAGATCCGCGAGTCGGCCCTCAAACTAGTGCGGCAGGCGGCCTCGGGCGACCTGGGCGGCGCGCTGGAACAGGCGTACCACCACCGGGCGCTGGTGCAGGCCGAGCAGGCTCGGGCCGAAGCGGCGGCCGCGATGCTCGAGCGCTGGGCCCAGGGCGCCCCGGCCGACGCGGCCGGGGCGCGGCTGTGGATCGGCCAGGTCGCCGAGCGGCTGGACGTCACCACCGATATGCTGCGCAACTGGGAACGCAACGGCCTGATCGACGTCCCCCGCGACCCCGGTAACGGGTACCGGCTCTACGGCGCGGCCGAGATCGGGCGCCTGCGCGTCATCCGCATGCTGATCCGCGCCGGGTACAGCGTGATGGCGGTTCTCCGGATGTTGCTGCACCTCGACCGGGGCGGCGAGGGCGACCTGCGCCAGGTGCTGGACACCCCCCGTCCTGAAGATGACGTCTACGTCGCTGCCGACCGTTGGCTTTCGACCCTGGCCGAGCACGAGCAGAGGGCAGCCGACGTCATCGCCCAGTTGGAGAAGATGATCGAGGGGCGGTAGGTTGGTGTGTTGGTATATTGGTAGACTGGTATATTGGTAGACTGGTATATTGGTCGGACCACTTGCTTCCCTGTCTATTTGCATACTTGCAACTTGCTCGCTTGCACACTTGTAACTTTTCCTCATCTGTAACCCTCCACTTGCACACCAAGGTTGTATCATGGTTTTGCATCGTTCGGCGTGGTGCCTTGACGTGGATAGTTTTCAGAAAAATGGAGGCACAAGTTTATGAATCGACCGAAAGTTGTGGTGTGCAATACTGCTTCACTGGACGGACGCTTGACGCTGGCGCCCGACGTGCTCCTATTGTGGGGAGACGAGCGGTGGCCCGGCGGGACGGAATCCAGCGCCGCCTTCGAGTGGCTCCAGTTCGCCCACCAGCCCCAGGCCACCCTCGAAGGAAGCGGCTCCTTCGTACTGGATGGGAACGACCCCACCCCGCTCCCGCCTTTTGAAGATGAATTTGAGCGTGAGACGCTTTACACTGACTTCCTGCCGCCAGCCGTGGTGGAACGACCGGCGCATCAAGGCTGGTTCACCGTCGTCGATGGCCGAGGGCGGGGCCGGCAGTGGATCAAGGACGGCGGGGCCTTCGGTGAGGCGTGGCAGGGGTGGCGCCTGCTGGTCTTCGTCGCCCGCCAGACGCCGCCGGCCTACCTGGCCTATCTCCGGCGCGAGGACATCCCGTACCTGGTGGCGGGGGACGAGCGCGTGGACCTCTCGGCCGCCCTGGAGAAGCTACGGGAGAAACTGGATATCACGACGGTGCTCTCCACCGCCGGGGGCAGGTTGAACGGTGCGCTCCTGCGGGCCAGCCTGGTCGACGAGGTCAACGTCGAGCTCTTGCCCGCCGTCATCGGCGGGTTCGATACCCCGTCGCTCTTCGATTCGCCCGCCCTGGCCCCCGGTGAGGAGCCGACACGGCTGGCGCTCATTTCGGTCCAGGTGGGGAACGAGGGCCGGGTGTGGCTGCGTTACCGGGTCGTTTCGGAGGAGGCGCGATGAACGGAACCCACATCGTCGTGCGGGATCTTTCCAAGACGTACCGCGTGCCCGAGCGGGAGCCGGGGTTGGCGGCCTCGCTCAAAGGCCTGGTGCGGCGCGACTACCGCGACGTCGAGGCGGTGCGGGGCGTCAGTTTCACCGTCGAGGCCGGCGAGATAGTCGGCTTCATCGGCCCCAACGGCGCCGGCAAGACGAGTACGCTCAAGATGCTCTCGGGACTGCTCTACCCCACGGCAGGCGAGTCACGGGTGCTGGGGCACGTGCCGTGGGAGCGGCGCCCTGGCTACCTGCGGCGCATCAGTATGATCCTGGGCAACAAGAGCCAGATGGTGTGGGACATCCCGCCGCTGGACACCTTCCACGTGCTGGGCGAGATCTATGGCGTCGATCCGGCCGATCTCCAGCGCACCCTGGACGAACTGGTCGAACTGCTGGAGATGCAGGAACTGTTAACCAAACCGGTGCGCAACTTCTCGCTGGGCGAGCGGATGAAGTGCGAGCTGGTGGCTGGCCTGCTCCACCGGCCCGACGTCCTCTTCCTCGACGAGCCGACGCTGGGCCTGGACGTCTCGATGCAGGGCCGCCTGCGGCGCTTCCTGGCCGAGTACAACCAACGCAACGACGTGACCGTGATCCTCACCAGCCACTACATGGCCGACGTGCTCGCCCTGTGCCCGCGCGTGATCCTGATCCACCACGGCCAACTGCTCTACGACGGCGACCTGGGCGGCCTGGCCGAGCGGCTGGCGCCGTTCAAGCTGATCCGCGTGACGCTGCGCAACGGGTCTCCAGATGGCATCCCAGAGGGCGTTGACGTCATCGAACGCGAGAACGGGCGGCTGACGCTGCGCGTGGGGCGCGCCGAGGCGCCCGCGCTCACAGCCCATCTCCTGGACACGCTGCCCGTCGCCGACCTGGCCGTCGAGGACCCGCCCATCGAGGCTGTGATCGACCAGATCTACCAGGAGGGTGTGGCATGAGCGGGCGAGACTTGAACCTGCGCGGGGGTTGGGCGCTGGTCCGGCGCACCTGGTTCTCGTGGATGCAGCACCGGGGCTTCTTCTTCCTCCTCGCTTTCTCGTGGATGATGCCCATGTTGATCTACCTTTTCGTCTGGTCGCAGGCGGCCGGAGGTGGGGCCGGCGGTGGGGCCGGTGGAACGATTGGCGGCCTGACGCGGAGCGACCTGGTGACTTACTACCTGGTGCTGATCCTGGTCAATCAACTCGCCTTCTGCACCAACAACTGGACGGTGGGCGATGGGATTCGCTACGGGCGGATGAATTTCCTGTTGCTGCGACCGATGTCTCCGGTGTACGACGCGCTGGCATCGGAAGTGGCCGGCAAGGTCGTCTTCATGACCTTCGCCCTGCCGGTGACCGGCGTGCTGGCCTTGATCTTGCGGCCCGAACTGAACGTGGCCTGGCGGGACGTCGGCCTGTTCGTCCCGGCCCTGGCGTTGGCCTGGATGCTACGATTCGTCTGGGGGTACTGGCTGGCGCTGCTGGCCTTCTGGGCGACGCGGGCCGACGCGCTGCTCTCGCTGCAGGAATCGCTGATCTTCCTGCTGGCGGGCCAGGTGGCGCCGCCGACGCTCCTGCCTGCCCCGATGCAGGCACTGGCGACGGTGCTCCCTTTCCGCTATATGCTCGGCTTCCCGGTGGAGGTATTGCTGGGGCAGTTGGACGGGGCACAGCTTCGGGCTGGGTTTGCCTTTCAGACCGGGTGGCTGGCGGTGGCGGCGGCCCTGTTCGTCGCCCTGTGGTGGGCGGGCACCCGGCGTTACACCGCCGTGGGAGGATGAATGGGGATGCTCATGCGTCATTTACGGTTGATCAAGCGCTTTGCGGCGGTGTCGATACAGAACGAGTTGGCCTACAGCGCCAACGCCTGGATCAGCCTGCTGCACTCGGTGTTGAACCTGGGGACGGGCGTGCTGGGCGTGATGGTGCTCTTTTCCCAGGTGGAGACGATCCACGGGTGGGACCTGCCCTCGACGCTGGCGCTCCTGGGTGTCTACCTGATATTGAGCGCGCTGCGGGGGCTCTTCATCGGACCGAGCCTGGAGTCGTTGGCCGGGATGGATGGCGAGGTGTGGACCGGCCAGTTCGACTTCACCCTGCTCCGCCCGGTGGATGTCCAGTTCCTGGCCAGTTTCCGCCATTGGCGCCCCTTTGCCCTGCTTGATCTCCTCCTGGGCCTGGGTGTGCTGGGGATGGCCATGGCCCAACTGGGAGGCACGATGACGGCGGCGTGCCTGCTCGCCTTCGCCGTCACCCTGGGCGCGGGGCTGATGATCCTCTACGCCCTGCTGCTGGCTTTCGCCGGGCTGGTCTTCTGGAGCCCGGGCTTCCTGTTCACCTGGGTCTTCGACGGGCTTTTCCAGATGGCGCGCTACCCGGCGAGCCTGTACCCCGGTTGGCTGCGGCTGGTCCTGACCTGGATCATCCCGGTGGGCGTGATGACGACCGTCCCGGCCCAGGCGCTGACCGGCGATCTATCGCCCGGCGTGCTGGTGGGGAGCGTGGCGCTGGCGGCCGCCTTTCTCGCCGGGGCGAGCGCCATCTTCCGGGGCGGACTGCGGCGCTACGCCAGCGCGTCGAGCTGAACCGTTCGAGAGCCTTTCGTGACTCGACAAAGGCATATTCAAAGTCATTAAGTCAAGGGCAAAGGCCCCCTGCTAGTCAGCTTTATGTCCCGAGTGCAAGCGCACATCGAGGGCTGGCGCCGCCGCCAATTCGAAGGTCGCGGAGGCCAGCGCCACACGCCCTTCGGTTTCGGCGATGGCGTCGAGAATGTACATAAAGAGCTCGTCATGGACGGTGCGGCGGTGTTTGGCGTCCACTGGGTAGCGTAACGCGATTTGCATCCAGTTGTCGTTGGCAATCAGGAAGACACGCGGTTCTACCGAGGCATGTTCGAGGGGATATTTCTGGCGCATCACGTCCCATTCCCGCTTCACCCTCTCGATGGAAGCACCGAACACCGCGTCGGCAGCCTGGAGCATGATCTCGCGGGCCAGACGGTGCTCGCTGCCATAGCGCACAGGTATGGAGATTTCATCCCAGATGAAAGAAATTTCCTCAGAATAGTTGAAGACCGGCTCTTTGAAAACGAAAGCGTTGGAGATACGCACAACACGCCCGTTGTACTGGTCGGCCCTGACCCATTCACCGATCTCCATCAGCGTCGTTCGCAAGACCCCGATTTGAATGACATCGCCACGGATGCCGCCCAACTGCACCCGGTCGCCAATGGCATAGAATTGGCCGAAAGAGATTGCTATCCAGCCAGCAAGACTGGCGATGACTTCTTGCAGCGCAAAGGCAATACCGGCGCCGGCCACACCTAGCGTCACAGTCAAGCCGGGAAGCTGACCGCTGAAAATGGTAAATACCAGAAGCACCGCTGCCAGATAACTCAGGAATCTGATAACCTGGCCAACACTAGAGATGGTGCGCTGATTTTGGATGTGACGGGTGAGCCATCGCTGCAGCCAGCGCGCCAACAAGCCAATGACCAGAAAACCGATGAGGGCCGCGATCGAACGGCTTACGAGCGGATCGAATAGAAAGTCCAAGATATTCTCAGGCATAAATCCCTCCGGTGCTGTAACTTAACGTTGCGGATCAATCGAGATTGCCGTGAGCAAGCGCCTGCGGACATTCGGATTCAAGTTTGGCTCCTCAGAACGTCTTTGAGTGAGAGGTGTCTTGAGAGCGCTCATCTCCGTGCATCTATGTTTCGAAAAAGCGATTTTTACCGATCTGCTTCCCCCCTCAGCGGGATACCTGAAACACTCTGTGCGTTGTGTGCAATCTCATCCGCACGATCACGCGAGATCACGCCGTCTTGAGCCAATATCCCCGACCGCGGACATTTTTGATGAAGCGCGTTTGCCCGCCGGGGAGACGCTCTCGCAGACGGGCGATCAATTTGCGCAGATTTTGCTCGTCCATCTCACGGGCCTTCTCGTCGGCGACCCAATTGGGAGATGACCAGATAGCCTCGATGAGCGCCTGATGCGTGACGATCTCGGGAGCTGATTTGTACAGGGTCTCCAATAATCGAAATTCGTTGGGAGAGAGGACGGAGGTGAGAGATTGCCCATCGACCCAGACGTGACCGCTCTCGTCCAGATAGAGCCCTTCTTGTGGCGCCGCGGCCGTAGCTGCAGCACGGGACGTTGGAGCCGTCCGGTCAGTTTTCGTGAGAGGAGGGATCGTCCGTTCCGCTTCTAGCTGGTGCTCAAAGTCGCGCAGGGTATCGATCAGGTCGGTATAGGTGATGAGCGGGTTCGTCGGGTCGGCCTGGGCCACGTGATGGTGGATGAGCGACTGGCACAGCCGCAGCAGGGTGCGCGGAGAGCCCTCGCTGGCCCGGCTGAAGCGGATCAAGCGCTCCATCACGCTGCTCTTGATGCTCGAGAGACAAAGATCCTCCAGACGACTTACCCGCTCGTCGCTGTAATAGATCAGGCGCTCCTTGACCATTTTGCGCAACGATTGCTCATCCCACGTGATCGTCTGGAAGCGCAAGCGATCCGGTCGCAGCGTGACGACCTGGCGGAGGCGAGCGCCGACCTCAATAGGTAAGAAGAATTTGAAGGCGACGTGGGCCGTCTCCAACAATGGTCCCTGGCTGACCAGGGGCGCGAGCAGCGGTATCGCCGCCGAGGGGCCGGCCAGGGTCTCATCCACCCGATCTACCAGGATGTACAGTGCTTCGTATCGCGCGTCGGGCGATTGCCCTAGCCGGGTGACCAGTTGAGCCACCGTGTTCAGCGTCTCCAGGGGTGTGAAGGTCTCCCAATCCAGCGGGATGGCCTCGTCGGACAGGATTTCGCCCAGGGCCAGGGCCGAGATCGGGTCGGCGAATGCCCGGGCACAACTCACCAGTAACCCTCGTTCCCTGGGGGTCAGGAGATCGAAATAAGTGGGCGGCACGTCCTCGGCCAACGCCTTGAGTGTATAGCGGGTGATGAGGCGAACGTGGTGGCGCACGTCGATCGTGTCCAGGTTGCCCTCGACCTGGCTCAGGATGGGGCTGAAATCGTAATACCGTACCGCCAGAGCCCGGCGGCGAAACCGGGTGTGGGTACACTCGTAGGCCACGATCTCACGTGTGGCGGTCTTCCCCGCGCCGCGTCCAGCCATCAAAAAAGCAGCCTGGGGACGCGAGGGATCGCCCAGGACGTCGTGTACGTAGGGCCGGTCGATGAAGAAAAAATGCAAGAGGGCGCGTTCCTGATCTGCTTCATAAAGGGCGAAGGGATCGTCAATGAATCCGAACGTTTCCAGCCAGCGCCCTAGACGCCGGCTAAAGCCGTATGTTTGGGACATCGCTGTGCCCTCCAGGTGGGTTGTGTCACATGCTTGTCACAAGAATACCATAGACTGCGCGTGTTGGCAAGGCTTTGTAAGTGTACAAGTGTACAAAACAGGCGATGCGGTATTTCACCTCAGTTGATGCGGGTATCCCACGGCGCTCCGGTCGGCCTGCAGCCAGCCGATGGACAGGCCTGGGCGTGGTCGAACTTGATCCGGTTGGACACCCTGACCCGGACGGTGATGCTGGAGGCGACGGCGGCGTCTCTCGTGGCAAGGGAATTGGGCCCCATCATTCGGGTGAATGTCGGCGACCGACAGTGGGTCAGCGGTCGATGCCCTCGTCGAGATTGACGTGCTGGATTGACGTGCTGGTCAAGACGGTTCCCGTGAGCGCGGGGAATTTCTTGCCATTGGATCTCTGGACCCACAATCGCTCTCCTTTCACGCTGACGACGGTACAGGTGCTGGGGATGAGAATGAGGGCCGAATCGCGCTGCTCTGTTTTGGCTACCCGACGGAATCGGCGCGTGAGCGGACGCTCACGCGCCGGTTTCCCCAGGTGTGTCACTTTAAAAGTCGACCTCTCCACCGAGATGACCTACTCGGTTGTCCAGGCGATCAGGGCCTGATGGAGTGTTAGTGGTATCTTCTCAATAAGTTGGGGAGCTGTGGCCGGTCTCCCGACCGAGCCACAGCGGGCACGGTCAGGAGACCGGCCCGAGCGAGTTTGCCCCGGTTTATTGAGATGATACTGTTAGTGTACCTTATGAGATCACCAAGTGACCTGATCAAGCGTCAGTGACCTTCGTCGCCATGGGCTTCCTCGACCATCTGCACGAACGCCCCATGCCAGGTGTGATACCAGACCTGCCCGGTCGATCCATGGACGCTGAGCATCCCGTGGATGGTTCCAGTCTGCCCGATCTCGCCGTCCTCCAGGGTGTGAATCGTATAGTAGCCGTAGAACGGGTCTGCGTGTTCCTCCACCATGAGGCCCGGCCGGTTGGTATCCAGCCAGCGCTGCGCGATCTCCACGGCTTCCTCCGGGGCTAGCTGCTTGGTCCCGTTGGCGCCGCCCATCATCCTCCCCCGGCCATGCAGGCTGTATTTGGCATTCCACATCATGTTCGGTCCCATTTCCGGACCGACCTGGCCGGTCCACTTATCTACCAGCAACTCCATGGCCCCGATGCCGGTGTCGGTCTCGCGCGCGATGGCGTAGAAGTTGTATTCAAACTCCATCACCTCGACGATTTCCAGGTCCGGGTAGCCCAGTGCATCGATATATTGTTCGACCGCTTCGTGGGCCTCTTCGATGGTGAGCGTGCCGGTAGAGGGGACAGTGCCCTCATACCTGTTCCAGTCGCCCTCACATCCCCAGTTGGCGTTGGCGGCGGTGCAGGGCGCTGCAGGCGCATCCCAGTCTCGCATCATTCCCGGTCCCATGCCGGGCCCCACACCAGGCCCCACACCAGGCCCCATCCCATATCCCCATCCGGTCCACAGTTGGCGCCCCCAGAGTGCCCAGCCGACGGTCAGGCCGGCGAGCACCAGGACGACGACGCCCACGATGACCAATCCAATTCTCAATACCGTGTTCATCTCACACCTCCCACACTTCTGTGTCTGATAATCATTCTAGTGTTAGTCTAGCATGGATGAAGCACGCGCGGGAGCGCCATTTAGCGGGGATCGAGGAGAGGGAAACGACCTATGGATCACGTAACGCGATCGGGCAGGCGCGTGGAGATGCGGGTACCCGTGTCAGGGGCAGTATCGATCTTCAGCGTGCCGCCCAGGCGAGTGGCTCGCTCCTGCATGCCGACGAGTCCAAAGTGACCGGCCTGGGTCAGAACGTCAGGTCTGGGGGGGAGCACGAAGCCCACGCCATCGTCGATGACCGAGAGCGTCAGCCCTTCTAAATCGCAACGGACGTAGACGACGATGTGCTGTGTCTGGGCGTGCTGGACAGCGTTGTTCAGCGCCTCCTGGGCGATGCGGTAGGCGGCCAATTCTACCTCGGGAGCAAAGCGACGGGGTGCCCCGTCTTTCTCCAACCGGATCTGGGCCGGGGTTCGCTCGGCTGTCTGGCGGATCAGCATCTCCAGGGCCGGCAGGAAGCCCAGATCCTCCAGGTAGACGGGGCGCAGCGCGCCGATGATGCGGCGCAATTCGTCCATTGTCTCCAGTTCGGCCTGACGTGTTTCCTCCAGCAGCGCCTGGGCCCGATCGACCTCGCCCCGTTCCACCAGCCGAAGAGCCATTTCGGCTCGTTGCCCCAGCGCGATCAGGTCCTGCACGGGGCCGTCGTGCAGTTCCTGGGCCAGCCGGGCGCGCTCCGCCTCCTGTCCCCGGGTCACCGCGCCCAGGTAGTCCTGCATGCCGGCTTCGTAGCCCTGGATGCGCTCCACCATCTCCGCCAGGGCCAAGCGCAGATCGTGTATCTCCTGCACGCCGCCCGTGGCGCGACTGATGGCTGAGTAGTCTCTCCACGAAACTTGCTCGGCGGCCTGGGACAGTTTGCGGAGTGGTTGGACGATGGTACGCCAGCCGAAGGTCAGGACGAGCAAGGAAAGCATGCCGGCCCCCACCGCGACGATGGGGCCTAGGCTGGATAAGCGGAGGATGGGCCCGATGATCTCTTCCACCGGTTCTTGCACCAGCACCATCCAGTCGGTTCCGGTGACCGGCGCATAGGCCGTCATCGTCGGCCGGCCATCGTCGCCGGTGACGACGACGGCTCCCTCGCGCTGGGCTTGCGCCGCTAGCAGGGCGGCGTCGGCTTGCAGGGGCGTGTCGATCTGCCGGGGGTCGGGGTGAAATAGGATGTTCCCCTCTCCGTCTACGATCAGTACCGTGCCTGCCTGATCGCCCACCATCTGCGACATCCAGGGGGCCAAACCGGTGCCGTCAACGCCGACCACGCCGTGGGCCAGGCCATCGGCGACGATGCGAGCGATCAGGCGGGCCAGCGCCAGGTCCCGTTCGGCCACGAAGTCGCGCATGGCCTGCTGGTGGGTGTATACACCGGTGAAAGCCAGGGCGATGATGACGAACGTGACGGGCAGGATGGCCCACAAGAAGAGTTGGGCTTGCAGGCTTCGGAACCAACGACGCACGGCGAACCTCCTGACGAACGTGCGATATGAAGTGGATACGTGTGTGCTGGGCTGGAGTGCTCTACTCGATCACGATCCAGCCCAGGCGCAGCGCCTCGGTGACGGCCTCGGTCCGGTTGTTCACGCCCAATTTACCGTAGACGCTTTGCAGGTGCCCCTGGACGGTCCGGTGGCTGATGTCCAGTTTTTGCCCGATGGCCCGGTTGGTCATCCCCCGCGCGGCCAGGCGAAGGACGTCTAACTCGCGCTCGGTGAGGTTTTCTATCTGCCCGGCGGCTCCCTCGGGATGGCCGCTGGTTGCCTGCCGCACGACCTTGCTGGCGATCTGGGGGCTGAGGGCCGATTCTCCCCGGTAGACAGTGCGCACGGCACGCACCAGTTCGTCGCTGCTGGAGGTTTTGAGCACGTACCCGTCGGCGCCGGCCTGGAGCAAGGCGAACACGTACGGGTCGTCGTCGTAGGCGGTCAGGATCAAAACACGCACCTGGGGAAAACGTTTCTTGATTTGGTGCGTCGCCTCCACACCGGTTACCTCGGGCATGCGAATGTCGAGTACCGCGACGTCGGGCCGGTGTTCCTCGACCAGGCGCAGGGCTTGCGCGCCGTCGTCCGCTTCGGCGACTACCTCGACGTCACCGGCCTCCTCCAGGAACTCGCGGATCCCCTTGCGCACGACGGCGTGATCGTCGGCCAACAGGACACGAATGTTTTCGGTCATAACGTTACCTCCAAGGGCGTCAGTCCTGGCCTTGTTTTCAGCCCGGTCTTGGCCATTAGTGAGTATGGCGATGGTGAATGTCGGGGGTATGCGGATGTAGGTGTTCGATCTGTTCGTGAATGTGTGAGTGTACGTGGATCAAGGCCGGATTCCATCCCGGCTTGGTATGCCGATGGATATGATGTTCGTCGTCGTGACGGTGACGGTGCTCGTGATCGACGGGCTTGTGGTGATGCAAATGGTCGTGCTCCTCGTTCGTCAGCAACGCTACGCCGGTGACCGTCAATGGCAGTACCATTAGGAATTTGATGGAGACCGCTTCCCCACACAGGGGGAACGACAGGGCGGCCCCTACGAACGGCGCTGTGCCAAAGAGCGCGCCAGTCCGCGCTGCTCCCAGACTGCGCATCGCACGGACGAATAGGACGATGCTCAGCCCGTAACAGAGACTGCCCAACGCCATCGCCCCCAGTACCGTCGGGAAATCCGGCAGAGAATTACCGAGAGCCAACGCCAATGTCAACGAGAAAGCGCCTGAAGCCACACCCTTGACTGTGACGATGGCGACCGGATCCTTGGCCGAGATATTGCGGGTGAAGTTATTGTCTATACCCCACAAGATACACGCGCCCAGTACGCCCAACATCCCGGGCGAGATGCCCCATTCGCCGGTCTCCCACGATAGAAGGATGCCCGCCAGGGTAATCAAGGCTACCGCCCACCAGGTACGGCGTCCAAGCGCTTCCCTGAACGCCAATCCCGCAATCAGGGTTGTCGCTACCCCCTCGAAGTTGAGCAAAAGCGACGCCGTCGATGCGGGCGTGGCACGTAAGCCAAACATCAAAATGATAGGCGCGGCGATTCCCCCGGCAAAGATGGCGCCTATCAACCAGGGGAGATCGGAGCGCCGGATTTTTGCCTCGCGGTCGTCGACGTGTGCCAGCCGACGGTGCACGCCCCTAAACAGCATCAATCCCAGGCCACTGCCCAGGTAGAGAAAAGCCGCTAACGGGATGGGTTCGACGTCGTCCAGCAGGATCTTGGCCAGGGGGGCACTCGCGCCAAATAGCACGGCGGCTGCTATCGCTTCGAGTACGGGGCGGGAAAGGTTTCGGTTCATCGTTTCCTCTCATCTACAGTTGACGGGCTCGACCGGCAAAGCGGTCGGCAACGGGTCTCTGGATGTATTATACCGTTTTCGACGGGGGCCAACAAGGTGAGCGACTCTCCGGTTTTCGAAGCAAATCGCAAGCGCAAACCGCTTAAAACGGCTCAGAACGCCCGTAGATGAACTCAAGGAAAACGAACTCAAAAGTTGAAAAGCCGCGCGAGCAATCCGCGCGGCTTTCGTAACGACCAGTTGTTACGTCTCGTACCAGGTGCTCGTCGATCAGGCTTGGTCAGGAAGTATCTTCTCAATAAGTTGGGGAGCTGTGGCCGGTCTCCTGACCGTGCCCGCTGTGGCTCGGTCGGGAGACCGGCCACAGCGAGTTTGCCCCGGTTTATTGAGATGATACGTCAGGAAGATTGTCTTCAGACCCAGGACTGACGTCAAGACCGAAGCTGTTCCCGGATACGCTCGAACTCGGGGCTGGTGATCTCCCCCGCGGCCAGTCGTCGCCGGGCGATTTCCACTGGGTCGGGGCCTCCCCCTGCCATCGACGGGGCACGTCCGAACTGTCGGGCGAACCAAACGGCCGCCAACCCCAGCAGGATCAACGCGCCGGCAAACAGGGCCAGGTTCAGAAGCAAGCCGAGCCAGCCTCCCCCCATGCCCATCCAACTTCCCCATCCTAAACCATTGTGACAGAATCCCATCGTCATTCCTCCTAATTTAGTAACTACTCACCTTGTGTCCGTTGTGCCCGCCGGATCACAATCCGGACGCCGGATCACAATCCGGACACCGGATCACAATCCGGACACCGGATCACAATCCGGACACCGGATCACAATCCGGACACCGGATCACAATCCGGACACTTGCAGGCAACGTGCTGGCTTCTGTCGCCAACCTGCCCATGGCCCGTGGTGCGACATCGGCGCGGATTGTGATCCACACCGCACACGTAGGCTGAGTAGTTACCTAATTTAAATGTTACGTTCGTTAGCTGTTACTCGGACTCGGCGCTTGCAGTTCGCGCCGCATTTCGTCGTATTCATCAGAACTGATCTCTCCCCGGGCGAACCGCTCGTCCAGGATCTGGCGGGCCGCCTTTTGACTTGGCCCCGAGGGCCATTGAATGCCCCCATCCCGTCGGGATGTCAACTCCAATCCAACGAAGAGAGCGACCAGCAGGCCGCCCCCCAGGAGAAGCAACCAAAGAAACCCCAATCCCATCATCATCTTAAACCTCCTAGATTCTTTCGACCACGTGACTTCTGCGCCTATCGTGCTTTCATCGTAGCACATCCGCCCCTCGATGACCAGGGATATCTGGCCTATGATCATCCCCGCCATTCGACGGGGGTCAAGTGATATAGCTCAGGGGGCAATGCGTATGGCATCTCGGCGGGCCATTTCTGCGGACAAAGCCAGGAAGAGATCCCACGGCATGCCGACCACCAACTCATCGTCCTGGAACCTGCACAACATCCGTACTCCCTGGCAGAGGAGGCTCAGGTGGCCGACCGAATTCGTAAACCCCGGCGATCACCTCGCCGCAGACGGCGTGCTCGCCCTGGCAGCAGGCCTCGATCCCGCCGACCAGGATGGCCAGGACGCGCGGGGTGATGATGAAGAGCACCACGTCGGCCTCCGCCAGCGGTCCGACCCGGGAAGCCAGTAATTTTCGCTGTCCCTTCCCGCCTACCTGGGGCAGGATGATCTGGCGGCTGTACCGTCGAATTTGCTCTTCGGTGAATCCAATCCAACTACTGAACGTCGGCGGTGATGCGCATCTCTACCCACGGTTGGATCGGATCGTTGGTAGCGAACCACACCAGCCGCGAGACCGGGCCGTTGGTGGGGTGATAGTCCGCGTCGAACGTCACCGTCAGGTCGGCGCGTTGGCCCGGCGGAACGACGTTGCTCGAGAGCTCTGCCGTGGTGCACCCGCACGAGGTGACCAGGTTGCCGATGAGCAGGTCTGCATCGCCGGTGTTCTGCACGGCGAAGATGTGCGTCACGTCCCACGTGTCGTAGATCTGACCGAAGTTGTAGCTGGCGCTCGGTATATCGAGTTGGGATGTGGACTCTCCTGCCAGCGCCTCTCGCGGCGTGGGAGGCCGTTCCGGTATGAGCGACGTATCGTGCCCGCCGTAGATGGGCTGCCCGGCATTGGATAGCGGCAGCAGGTCCGCCGGGTCTTCGTTCCGCGACGGTTCCGGGACCTTGACAAAGGCACCTGATTGCGCCGCACCGAACATCATGAGCGCGACGACGGCGACGGGGATGGCTATCAGCCAAATCCACGATCCGATGTCGCGTGAACGCTCGCGATATTTCTTGCTTCTTGATCTTCTTCTATTCATATCTCACTCCTTTCTTCTCTTCCGACCTCACACAAACCATATCAGAATGACTGCACCGACCGCTACCATCGCCAGCCCGGTCGCCAGCCGAATCCAACGCCGGCTCGACTGTTCTGCCAGCCGGATGTAGTGCATGACCCGTCGATTGCCGACGCCGGCCAGGATAATGAGCAAGGGCGTGATAAAGACCATGTTGTAGAGCCCCAGGTACCCCACGCCTTGTAGATACGTGGTCTGCGAGGTCAACAATCCCACGATGGCCACGTAGATGCCGCCGGAGCAGGGAAAGGTGCACAGTCCCACCAGGAACCCGCCCACGCCCGCCGCTGGGAAGGTGGCCCGCTTCAGCCAGTCCTGGATCGTCCCGTGGGCGATGGTGGGGATGCGCAAGTGGATGGGCAGGTTGGGGAAGAAATAGTCCTTCAGGTTGATCAGCCCCAGGCCGATCACCAGCCATGCGCCGATCTTGGCCATCAGGTGATGGTTTCCGGCAAAGATCACCGCCTGCATCAGCCCCAGGCCGATGAGAAAGTAGGCCAGGTAGATGGCAGCGATGTAGACCAGGCCCATCGCCCAGACCGTGCCGGAGGTGCGCTGGATGGTGAAGAGGAAGGCGACGAAGAAGAGCAGCACAGCAAAGGCGCACGGGTTGAGGCCGTCGAGGAAGCCGGTGACCAGCACCAGCCCCAGTAGATTACGCTCCGCCTCGACCGGCGCGGCGGGCGTCAGGTGCTCGCCGTGCTCCTCCAGGTAGACCAGGTACGTGCCGATGGGCGCGTCGATGGGATAGCTCTGCGGTTCGCCGCGAAAGGCCCAGGCCACGTACTCGGTCGCGCCGCCCATCTTGTCCTGATAGACGACGATGCGTTCGAAGGCGTCGACGGGAGCGACCAGTAGGCCGGCTATCACCTGCTCGGGAATGTGGCCTTCGAGGATGAGCCGCTCGCCCACGAAAACGGTTAGGTGGGACTGCAGGTCGGGGGGCACGCCCAGTTCGTCGCTCCGCTCCAGAAGCTCAATGCGGTTCTCGGGATCGTTGATGTAATCCTTGTAGACCGGTGTGCCGTATCCCACGTCGCGC
>DSAR01000013.1 GCA_011046405.1 Chloroflexota bacterium
GATCATTATTAGAGAATTCTTAAGTGGAAAACTCCAATTGATTAGGGCCTAACCCACGATATCCGTGTACAGCAAGCGAGAACGTGTAACCTTTGGTTACCCTTCGCTTCTGCCGTCGATGTCCCTTTTTGGTTTTAGCGCGTCCAGGTTAGGGCCTAACCAATGATATCCTTGTACGTTGAGCAAGAATTTGCCATCGGTAAGGCCTTGTGTTTCCGGCTCGTCCGGGTTAGGTTTACTCGATCAAAAAACGACGTCTACACAAATACACGAAAAAACCCCTGCGCCGTCACCGACGCAGGGGTAACATTTTAGTCAAAAACACTCGTAAGCGTTGATGCTAAAGCTCCCTTACCTCGGCAGGCAGAATTAAGCGCTTTGACTCACGCACCTGCTGTCTACGGCGACAGGCTTCTCAACTTGAAGAAAAGTCTAGTTAGATCGATACCTCCATCATCTGAGCGAGGGTGGGATCCACCTTGACCCCGGGCCCCATCGTAGATGTCACGACGATCTTGCGGATGTACGTGCCCTTGCTGGCGGCCGGTCTGGCCTGTCGTACCGTGTCTACCATCGCGGCAAAGTTATCGACCAGCTTTTCCAAGGGAAAACTGACCTTGCCAATCGGAATGTGCACATTGGCCCCTTTGTCGATACGAAACTCAATACGCCCGGCCTTGGTCTCCTCAATGAGATCCGGCAGCGTATCCGCTGGCACAATCGTCCCGGCTTTGGGATTAGGCATCAAACCCCTGGGACCCAAGACGCGGCCCAGACGCCCTACCTTACCCATCATCTCTGGGACTGCGATGGCGATGTCAAACTCGGTCCATCCGCCCTGGATCTTTTGCAACCACTCGTCGTCCGATGCGACGTAGTCGGCGCCAGCTTCCTCGGCCGCCTTCGCGGCCTCGCCCTCGGCAAAGACCAAAACTCTGACTTCCTTGCCCAATCCGTGGGGCAACAACACGACCCCTCGCACCTGCTGATTGGCGTGGCGCGGATCGACCCCCAGCCGAAAATGCGTCTCGACCGTCGCATCGAAAGCGACGTAATTGGTCTCCTTGACCAGCCGCAACGCCTCCTCTGGTGGATAAAGCCGTTGCCGATCTATTTTCTCAAATGCTTCTAAATACTTCCGACCACCTTTTACCATTGTTCCTCCTTCGTGGTCCCAACGGGCCGACGCCCTCCCACGATATCCTCAAGAATGGAATATAAATGGGGCGCTAACACATCAGTCCGTGATAGAAATCCCCATACTCCGGGCGGTGCCTTCGATCTGCCGTATGGCCCCTTCGATATTGACCACGTTCAAGTCCTTCATCTTCGTCTCGGCGATTGCCTTCAACTGATCACGCGTGATGCTCCCCACCTTATCACGATTAGGCTCGCCAGACCCCCTCTCGACGCCCGCAGCCTTACGCAGAAGATCCGGCGTGGGCGGCGTCTTGAGCACAAAGTTGAAAGATCCATCCCGATAAATGGTGATCTCAGCCGGGATGATATTCCCTACCTGACTAGACGTGCGGGCGTTGTATTCCTTACAAAACTGCATCAAGTTGACACCATGCTGGGCCAATGCAGGCCCCACCGGTGGCGCAGGGTTCGCCTTCCCAGCCGGTATCTGTAATTTGACAATTGCCTTAACTTTCTTCATCTTTACCCTATCCCCATAACTACGTTTTTTCTACCTGTAGAAAATCGAGTTCGACTGGCGTCTCACGGCCAAAGAAGGAGACCATAACCCGAACCTTGGCTCGTTCCATGTCGATCTCGTCCACGACGCCAATAAATTCATTGAAAGGCCCATCAACGATGCGTACCTTCTGCCCTGGCTTGAACGTGACCTTGATCTTGGGCGCCTCGGACTCCATACGGCGCATGATAGACTGTACTTCTTCAGCACGCAATGGCGTCGGTTCGTTGCCCATCCCCACAAAGCCCGTAACACCCGGCGTGTTACGCACGACGAACCAGGAATCATCTGTCAACCTCATCTGCACCAGGATATAACCTGGGAAGACCCGCCGCTCGATGACCCGGCGTTTGCCATCCCGCACTTCCATCTCATCCTCAGTCGGAATGACCACCTGGAAAATCAGGTCCTGCATCTGCATCGAATCGATGCGCTGCTCAAGATTATGCTTGACCTTCTTCTCGTAACCGGAGTAGCAATGAATCACGTACCACTCCCGCTCGTCGTCTAGAGATTGTTCATCCTCAGATTCGGATTCGGATTCGGATTCAGGCACGCTTGACAGCGCGCTGTCTTCTTCGTCAGTAAGCGGCAAATCCCCGGCTTGTACCTGTGGATCCTCAACATCGACCGGCACAGCCTCGGCTGCATCAGTCTCAGTCATCATTGCCTCTTCAGAAGCTTCAGCGAGTGCTACCTGCTCTTCAACCTCAGGTTTAGCCTCTTTGTCCAACTCACTCGAGTACATCATGCCTACCTACCCTGGCAAAGCCAGAACCAAGCGAGAACTAACGACAGCCGAAAGCGAAGGACAACCAAAAGTTACACGCTATTGCTCAACATACAAAGATGTCATCGGCTAGGCCCTAACCTGGCAGAGCCAGAACCAAAAAGGGTCACCAATGGCAAATTCTTGCTCATCGCACAAGAATCCTATTGGTTAGGCGCCCTATACAGGCCCTTACGCTAATCGAGTCGTCTGACGGCTGAGAATTACACCAACGACCACGGTAACGACAAAAGCAACGATCAAGATGCCGATAGCGATCACATTACCGCTGATAATGCCTGCAAATTGCCTGGAAAACAGGAAGTCCAACACGCCCAGCATAAGAGCCATCACAACGGTCACGACCAACACGATCTTCGTCAATCTCCAAGCATCTTCGAGCGTGGGCCAGCGAACCCTACGCAATTCCAACCAAGTATCGCGAAAATAGCGTACGACTGCGTTCTCTTTTTTGACTTTCTTTTTATTCTTCGCCACTTTCAATGTCTCCCTAACCTGGCAGAACCAGAACCCGAAAGGGACACCGACGAGCAATACTTGCTCAACGTACAAGATCCCTATCGGTTAGGCTCTAACAAGAATGAAGCTGCTTTACCTCACTCAATCAGACTCAACTTCGCTCTACATTTCAAGACACCGCCTCCAAACATGGCGGTGTCTTGAAGTTCGTAACAGGCAGGCGAGGCAGGAATTGAACCCGCAACCTACGGTTTTGGAGACCGTTGCTCTGCCAAATTGAGCTACTCGCCTGTGACTCCTATCCTGGATAGAATAAAAACGATATGATGAAATCCTCGCTCAACGCCACCGGTGTACAACATCGCAACATCGAACAGGACACAACCGGTCAAGCCTATTTCTTCTCGCGATGCAACGTGTGTCCCTTACAACGAGGGCAAAACTTTTTGATCTCAAGACGGGTAGGATCGTTACGCCGGTTTTTCTCCGACGTATAGTTATGTTCCTTGCACTCGGTGCAAGCAAGGGTGATGACGTGTCGTACTGCTTTCTTTGCCATAAATTTAGCACCTCATTGGAAAATTAGAATTAGTATGATGATTCAAAGCCCACGATGGGAATTGAACCCATGGCCACACCCTTACCAAGGGTGTGCTCTACCGACTGAGCTACGTGGGCCAACTCGGCCATAATTCTACAACATTTTCCCAAGGTGTCAAATCGCTACGGTAATGGGAAAACGTGTCCTTTGGACCAGCGCTTGTAAACTGCATAACTGGAACAGCGGATGATGGCCCTGGCGGATTAGCAATCCGCCCTACATACGATTCGAGTTCTAGTTGTGCGATTCAGGGCTGGCGGTCAAACCTGATGAAAACGTAGCGGTTCTGGAGCCTTTATAAGGCTCCTGGGAACCGTTTTGACTCATTTGGACAGTTCATCAAACCCCACTTTTAAATCGTTTCGAAAATCCGTTTTTGGTTCTGGCTCGTCCAGGTTAAGGGGAACGCATTGGCGCCTGCGCTTGGCCCAACAGCCGGGCCGCCTTGGGCATCCGGGGATCGATGGAAAGGACCACAGTCAATAGATCAGCCGCCTCTTGATACTTCCCCGCCTCAATTGCGTCCTTTGCTGTCGCGACGAACTGCTCCAAAGACCAGTTCAACCACTCGATCAAGCTAGCGACCACGTCAGCCATCCACATATTGGCCGTCCACTCGCTCAAGGTCGGGCTATACAGGGGATACGATTTCTCTCCCGCCATAACAAAGGCCTCGGGAGCCCGATCTGGGAACCCAGACGCACAGGCCAGGTACAAGACCAATTTCCCGTAATCTCCCTTGGGTTCCAGTCGAAAGATCATTTGACCGTCTGCCTGAAGCGTCGCTTCCACCCCATAGCGCTGAGACAATCGAGCATATTCCTGCTTCAAGCGTTCGGTGAGTTCGGGCGCCTTATACCAATCGGTCGGGGATGACGAGCCGGCCGATTGTCCCGCACCTATCTGCCCCAACTGTCCCGCCGCCTCAGTCGTCAGCTTCAACGTCGCCGCTTCAGGCATCTGGCTGCGGGCTGAGTGGTATTTATCGAAGTAGAAGGCATGCATACTCAACTCGCCAAAGTAGAGACAAATGACCAAAGCGACCAGGTCGTCGAAGCGATAATCGGGATCCTCCAGGACGGCCTGCGTCTGAATCCATTCGTCGTCGCTAAGTTCCTTATTGGGCGTGCGATGCAAGTACCAGACGCCAGAATAATGAGCCGCCGGCGTAACTTCCCGAGCCTGGGCCAACTGCTGCGACGTACGGGACTGCTCCAGGGAAAACCCCCGTCCCCCGAAGCCCACTTCCGGGCGTGGACGAACCGAGTCGACGATCAACCGGTGCTGATCATCCGGCGGATAGCCAAACAAAAGCCCTCCCGTCAATTCACCACCGACTCCAGCCCGCTCTATCTCGATCTCTAGCGCCGCCTTTGCTTCTGGTGTGATCAAAACCGTTGGTATTTCTTCCACCATAGTCCTACATATCCCCCAACTTCTGAAGCAACTCTCCTGGCGATGCGGCCCGGATGGCCTGGTACTCGACTTGAGGGTAAAAGCGCTGGTAAAAAGCGGACAGGGTCATAGAACCGGGCCAATCCTGGGGATTGACAGCGATTACCCGCCGCACGTCCAAATCGCCAATGCCGGCATCGTCGGCGCTGCTGCCGATGGTGTAGCGTTGCTCGTCCCACGCGCCCTCGACGACGGCTCGCGCCCAGGCTGCGTCAGCGTTGGGTGGAAGCAAGACGTAGGTACGTGTATACTGAACACGAGGCTTCCCCCGGGGCTGCTCATCTTCATCCGTGATGATCGTTCCCGTAAACTTGCGGGCCGGGTTTTCCCTGCTATAGTCGATCAGCTTTCGGGCTACTTCCGTCCCGGCAATGTCGAACCTGGACCACGGTTCGCCAAAACTGCCCCAGGTGAATATGGTAGCGCCAATGACGTAATCATCTTTCTGCAACTCCTCGTCGTACCATAGCAATTGACGGAAGTAATAATCGGCTTTGTCTGGCTCGCCGTCGTGCTCCTTCCAAAACGTACCCAACTGCTTCCAGGTACCGCTCTCCTTCCCCGGCGGCTTGGGATTTATCAAAGGATCAATGCCACATTCGGTGATGACCAATGGCACATCGCCCACGCCGTTGGGGATCATGTACTGCCGATAGACCTTGCGGTAACGCAGCGTGGTCCATCCCTCGTCGCCCTGGTCATTCCCCGGATCTAACTGATGTTTCCCCGTCATCCACCACATCCAGGGGCAACTATATTCGTGCAATCCCAGGAGCGCGCCATATTGTTGGGCTGCTTGCATCGCGGGAATAAACGCGGGCCAGAGCTCCAGGGCTGGCGATCCCGTGGCAAAATTCCCAATCACACACCGTAATCCCTCCTTGGCCATCAACTTGATACGCTCCACTTCGAACGCGGCATACCACGCCATTTCATCCTGCGTGCTCCAAACCGGTTCGTTGTGTCCCTCCCAATACAGGATGTACGGATTAGAACGATACGTCGGCAACTGGTCATCGATAAATTGCTGGGCCGCCTGCAAGGGCGTCTTGCCGGTGCTTCGTTGGAGTTGCGCATCATATTTACCCTCGAACTTACGTCCAACGACCAGTATATCGCTGGAAATATCTTTCGCCATTCCCCAATCGCCCACCAGCTTGACGACCGCCGGGCCAGTCTCGATGTACTCACTCAATCTACCTGCAGACCTTAGGACGTGAGGGCCTAATTTCGTAGGCATCACACTTCTCCTTTCTGGATGTTCCCTAGACTTCTCGGCTCCTTGGAATTTTGCATGGCGCTCAAAGTGGCTGATAACATCGCCTCCCTGCATGATATCCGATGTTCCCCTCAACTTGACCCACCCTGGCTCAAGAAGAGTGTACTACGAAATAGCTCCAATGACAAGCAAGAGAGATCATCGTCAACTCACCAGTATCTTCTCAATAAGTTGGGGAGCTGTGGCCGGTCTCCCGACCGAGCCACAGCGGGCACGGTCAGGAGACCGGCCCGAGCGAGTTTGCCCCGGTTTATTGAGATGATACACTCACCAAACCTTTCTGGGAACGAGTCTGCCATTCGAGCGCCACAAAACTTGACAGTGTGACACTTTTACGTTAGCATATAAACGTTTCTTTATAGAACCATACGCTGGGCTCGGATCGACGGGAAGACGGGAAACAGCCCGATGAATGAATTCATCGTCTGATACCCAAAACCCGTTGGAAACAGGTTGTAGGGGGATATAACTCCTACAAATAAAGTGGTGTGCGCGTATAGGAGGCAACCCTATGTCGACTCAACAGCCCCAAGCAACGGAAGAGGGATTGCGGGATTTGGCGCGCTACTTCTACACACTGAAAGACGTCTTGCGACTGCGCATTCTCATCACCCTGGCCGACAACGTAGAGATGACGGTCACCGAGTTGGCTCAGACGCTACGCGTGAGTCAACCCTTGATCTCCTTTCACTTACGTCCCTTGCGCACGTTTGGCCTGGTGAAGGTTCGACGAGCCGGTCGAGAAGTCTACTGTTCTATCGATATGGACAGGATCAAACAACATCAAGACGAATTTATGGACTTGCTCATACAGGCAACGACGTAAATAGATACAACACAGTAACCACTCAGCCTGCTGCCTATTTGCAGCGGATGGGCGGGGGTTTGGGGTGTGTGGCGGTCGCTTCGCGACCGCCACACACCCCAAACCCCCATTCTCCGGCACAGCAAAGGGCTGGTCTGAGTAGTTACACAACACAAAAATCTATGGAGGTTAAAACGATGAACGATCAAGATAAAGTACGTGTCGCAATTGTGGGCATAGGCAATTGCGCATCGGCCCTGGTTCAGGGCGTTCAGTTTTATAAAGATGCCCCGGATGATGCGTTCGTACCGGGGCTTATGCACGTGAATTTGGGCGGGTATCACGTGAATGCGATCGAATTCACCGCCGCTTTCGACATCGACATCAACAAGGTTGGACGTGACCTATCGGAAGCGATCTGGCAATCCCCCAACAACACGATCAAGTTTGCAGAAGTCCCTCACCTGAACGTTCCCGTTCGTCGAGGCATGACACACGATGGACTGGGCAAATATCTCTCCCAAATCATCGACAAGGCACCTGGCTCCACTGCCGACATCGTGCGCATCCTCAAAGAGACCCAAACCGACGTGGTCGTCAACTTCTTGCCGGTGGGCAGCGAGATGGCGACCAAGTGGTACGTCGAGCAGGTACTTGATGCTGGCTGTGGCCTCGTCAACTGTATTCCGGTCTTCATCGCGCGAGAAGCCTATTGGCAGGGGCGCTTCAAAGAACGCGGCCTGCCGGTCATCGGCGACGACGTCAAGAGTCAGGTCGGCGCGACCATCACCCACCGTGTGTTGACGCGCCTCTTCCGCGACCGGGGAGTCGAGCTTAACCGCACGTATCAACTCAATTTCGGCGGCAATATGGATTTCTACAATATGTTGGAACGGGAAAGGTTGGAATCGAAGAAAATATCCAAGACGAACGCGGTCACCAGCCAATTGGAATACCAACTCTCGAACGAAGACATCCACGTCGGACCCTCTGACTACGTCCCCTGGCTGACCGACCGCAAGTGGTGCCACATTCGCATGGAAGGCACGACCTTCGGGAACGTCCCCCTCAATCTCGAGATGAAATTAGAGGTCTGGGATAGCCCCAACTCTGCGGGCGTCGTCATCGACGCCGTGCGTTGTTGCAAACTGGCGCTCAATCGCGGATTGAGCGGCGCCATCATCGAACCATCCGCTTATTTCATGAAATCTCCGCCGACCCAGTTCACCGACGAAGACGCCCGGCAGCGACTCGAGACGTTTATCGATGGGGGTAACGACAATCAATGAATAGCCTAGAGCGGGTGGAAAGCAAACGACGCGCCAAATCGAAACCAGCGAGAAAACGCTGGGACACCCTGACCGACTGGGCCCGAGATCGAGCGGGCATCATCACCATGCCCATCGCTCGAGTCATCGGGCGGATGGGCATCCACCCAAATGTCCTCACCATCCTTGGCATGGCATTTCAGATTGGCATAGCCGTTCTTTTCAGTTTCGGACGTATCCACATAGGGGGTGTGCTCCTGTTGATTCTCTCCCCCATAGACGCACTGGATGGCGCCCTGGCCCGAGCCACGGGAAAGCAAAGTCGCTTTGGCGCCTTCCTCGACTCCACTCTCGACCGGGTCTCTGATGCGGTATTGATCATTGGACTGATCATCCACCATCTGCGTCAAGATACGCCCTTGCCCGCCTTTCTCTTTCTAATCTCCCTGGCAACGGTAATGATCGTCAGCTACGTGCGCACCCGCGCCGAGGCGTTGAAATTCACGTGCAAGGTAGGGGTGCTGACCCGGATGGAGCGTGTCATTATGATCGGCATCCTATCCGCCTTGGGACTGACAGTCCCATTGGCCTGGCTGTTGTCTATCCTATCTGTCTTCACTGTACTCCAACGCATTCTTCACGTCTACGCCATCTCTCAGGAAGATAGCGGGGAGTAATTCAGCTCGGAAAAATTACAGATGATAAAGTTAACTGGCTTGACAAAAACATTTGATGGCTTCATCGCTGTAAACAACGTTTCACTCTCCGTAGCGCCCGGTGAGATCCTGGCTCTGCTGGGGCCCAACGGCGCTGGCAAGACCACCACCGTGCGTATGCTGGCGGCGATTCTCCGCCCCACAGCCGGTCGGGCCACCGTCGCCGGTTACGACGTCGTCGAGCACCCCCGCGAGGTAAGGCGCAGCGTCGGGCTGTTGACCGAACATCCCGGCCTCTACCTTCGCATGCAGGGCGCCCAATACATGGATTTCTTCGGACGATTGATGGGACTATCGTCCGCCGAGAGCAAACGTCGTGCCCAGGAGCTATTGGAACGCTTCGGCATGCCCGAAGCCTGGGAACGGCGAATGGGGACCTACTCCAAGGGCATGCGCCAGAAAATGGCCCTGGTGCGGGCGATGTTGCACGATCCATCGGTGTTGCTGTTGGACGAACCTACCTCAGCGATGGACCCCCACAGCGCCAAACTGGTGCGAGACGCCGTGCTCAGCCTACGCCACCACCGGCGGGCCATCGTCATCTGCACCCACAACCTGGCCGAGGCGGAGATGTTAGCCGACCGGATCGCCATCATCCGCCGGGGGAAAATCATCGCCCGGGGCACGTCAACCGAACTAAAAACCCGGCTCCTCGGCCCGCCGCTGATGGAACTGCGTCTGGCCCGCTCGGTCGACGGCGTCGTGCAAATCATCTCCAATTTAATCCACGTCGAATCCTATGGGAAGGACTGGATTCAGTACGCCACACCAGAACCCAAGCAAAGCAATCCGTTAGTATTGAAAGCGCTCACGTCGCACGATATCGAAGTCGTCACCCTCAGCGCTGTGCCAAGGAGTCTGGAAGACGTCTACCTGCAAGTGATAGAGATCGAGGACAGATATGGCCCTAAACACTAAACGCTCACCGATTGGGATACGCGATGATCTGCGTATGGTGTCGACCCTGGTGCAGCGTGAAATCCGAGACACACTCCGGGATTGGCGGATCGTCATCCCCATCATCATCCTCACCGTTTTCTTCCCGATCCTGATGAGCCTGGTGGCCAATATGGCCCTGTCCTGGGTATCCAGATACGGAGATCCCATCATCGGCGAGCGACTGATCCCTTTCCTGTTGATGATCGTAGGCTTCTTTCCCATCTCCTTCTCTCTCGTCATCGCTCTGGAAACGTTCGTGGGAGAAAAGGAGCGCAACAGCCTGGAACCCCTGCTATCGACGCCCTTGACCGACGCCCAGTTGTACCTGGGCAAAACCCTCGCTGCGATGATCCCGCCGCTTTTAGCCGCCTATCTCGGCATCGTCGTCTATCTGATCGGACTGTATATCTTCGAGGGTTGGACAGCGACGCCGGAGTTGCTGCTCCTGATCATCGTGCTGACCACGACGGAGGCCATCGTGATGGTATCCGGAGCCGTGGTGTTATCCAGCCAAACGACGAGCGTCCGGGCCGCCAATCTCCTGGCCAGTTTTATCATCATCCCAATGGCGCTCCTGGTCCAGGGCGAAGCCATCATCATGTTCTACGCCAATTACTCCACTCTCTGGTGGGTGGCCCTTTTCCTCATCGTGGTCGACGTCATCCTGGTCCGGATGGGCATTCACATCTTCAACCGCGAGGAACTGCTGGGACGTGAGGTGGATGAACTGAACGTCTCCTCCCTCTGGCGTACTTTCCGCCAGCACTTGGAATGGGATCGTTGGTTCTTTGGCCGAGACGTGGAGCAAATGCCGAGCGGGCTCCGCTGGATCGGCGCCCTCGTCGGACTCTACGTTCGAGACATCCCCACTATCCTCCGTCGTTCCTGGATGGCCTTCGCGCTCGTCTTGATCGCCCTCGTAGGATCCTATTACATCGGGTACGATTTTGCGACTCGCTACCAACTCCCGGCAGATGTCCTGCCACTGGAACAAATTACCTCGGAGACGTTTGCCGAAATGCCCACCATCAAATGGCTGCCGGCATTCACACCCTCGGGTATCCTTGGCCATAACGTCCGATCCTTGCTCTTGGCCGCTTTGCTGGCTATCTTCTCCTTCGGGACACTGGCCGTGGGCCTGTTGATGGCTCCGATGGCCATTATTTTCTTCTTCACCGTCCAGGTGGCTCAACTGGGATACAATCCTTACCTGTTTTTCTCTGCTTTCGTACTGCCGCACGGGATATTGGAACTGCCCGCCGCCATCATCGCAACGTCGCTGGCAGTACAATTAGGGGCGACCTTTATGTCACCCCCCAAGGGAATGACCATTGGCGAAGGATGGTTACGGACTTTAGCCGATTTTATCAAGGTGTTCTGCGCTCTGGTTTTGCCGCTGCTCGCACTGGCTGCCGTCATCGAGGTGTACGTGACGCCGGTGATCGTCCTACAGATTTATGGGGGGTAGATAGCCGTGCAGGTGACGTATCTCAACGTTGGGAGATTCAGCCCCAGTGGAGAAAAACCGTCTTCATCTTTAGATTTAGACCCATTTAGACCATACTCTTTGCCCTATTCCCCATCTTATGGTAAACTCCCCACTATTGGACACTTCAGATCGTGTGAGATCACGCATCTCACAAATGGACGAATGACACACTTCTCAATGATTTTGGAGGGCGTGATCAGTCCCCCCTGATCACACAATCTACAGAAATAATCCAAAGTCGGGCAAATGAATCTCTCCACACTTTTCTGAGAAGATACTTCACAGATGAGCAAGTTAAATGTGCAAACCCATTCATTCAAGAGAGGAGCAACTGGCATATGGCAGATAACGGCAAAGTCGATCTCGCCCTGATGGAACCGATCTTCGAGCACTATCGAGACCGATTGGGACACGGCGTTGGACACCGTCGCCCAACGATTTGCCCAGGTCAAGGAGGAAAGCGGTGGCGATGGATTCGCGTTGCTGGCCTCGGCCAAGTGCACCAACGAGGAGAACTATCTCTTCAACAAATTCACGCGGCAGATCCTGGCGACGAACACCATCGACCACTGCGCCTGGCTCTGACACAGCGCCACCGTCGCCGGTCTGGTGACAAGCTTTGGCAGTGGCGCGATGACCAACTCGATCCGGGACATCGCCGAGGAGAGCGACTGTATTTTCATCATCGGCAGCAACACCACCGAACAGCGCCCGGTCATCGGGATCAAGGTGCGGGCAGCGAAACGACGACGGGGGGCCAAACTGATCGTGGCCGACCCGCGCCGCATCGACATCGCCGATTACGCCGACCTCTATCTGCAACACGAGCTGGGCACCGACATCGCCCTGCTCAATGGCCTGATGCACGTCATCATCCGCGAGGGCTGGCACGACGAGGCCTTCATCGCGGAACGAACCGAGAATTTCGAGGCGATCAAGGAGACAGTCTCAGCCTACACCCCGGAGCGGACGAGTGAGATCACCGGCGTGCCGGTCGAGGACATCGAGAAAGCGGCCCGTATGATGACCGAAAATCGGCCGGGCGCGCTGCTCTACGCGATGGGCATCACCCAGCACACCGTCGGCGTGGGCAACGTCATGAGCTGCGCCAACCTGCAGATGGTGCTGGGGAACATGGGCGTCCCGGGCGGCGGCGTCAACCCGCTGCGCGGTCAGAACAATGTGCAGGGCGCTTGTGACCTGGGCGGCCTGCCGAACGTCTATCCGGGGTACCAGTCGATGACCGACCCCGCCATCCAGGACAAGTTCGAGCGCGCCTGGGGCGTGCCCCTCTCGCACGAGATCGGCCTGACCGTCACAGAGATGCTCGACGCGGCCGAGGGGGGCGACGTGCGCTGTCTCTACGTCATCGGCGAGAACCCGATGACCAGCGATCCCGATCTGAATCACGTGCGCCACGCCCTCGAGGAAACGGAGTTCCTGGTGGTCCAGGATATGTTCATGACCGAGACGGCGCAATTGGCCGACGTGGTCTTCCCGGCCTGTAGTTTCGCCGAGAAGAACGGCGCCTTCACCAATTCCGAGCGCCGTGTGCAATTGGTGCGCCAGGCGATCGAGCCGATTGGCGAGTCGAAGGACGACGCATGGATCGTCACCCAATTGGCCCAGCGGCTGATCGGGCTGGGTGCGGCGACGCCGGCCGAGGACGCGCCATGGGCCGGCTGGGACTACGCCTCGGCCGCCGACGTGCTGAACGAGATCAACGCCCTCACGCCGATCTACGGCGGCATCACCCACGAGCGCTTGACAGCCGGCGAGCAGCTTCGATGGCCTGCCCCCACGGCGGATCATCCGGGGACGCCCATCCTCCACGTCGGCAAGTTCAGCCGGGGCCTGGGCCATTTCACGGCAGTGGAGCACGCCCCGCCGTGAAATGGCCCAGGCGCGAGGGATCGAGGATGGCAGGATGATGAAGGTCGCCTCGCGCCGGGGTGAGATCGTGGCCAAGGCCCAGGTGACCACCCGTGTGCCCGCCGGGCTGATCTTCGCGACGTTCCACTACCCGGATTCGGCGGTCAATTTCCTCACCAATCCGGCCCTCGACCCCGTGGCCAAGATCCCGGAGTACAAGGTCTGCGCCGTCAGGGCCGAGGCGGTGAACGGTCACCCGGAGGGGTAGCGAGCGTGTAAGCGCTGGACGTAACCCACCGGAGGACCGGCCGTCTCTCGTGGCAGATCCGCCTGCGTCACCCGTCATGCGTGACGGGTGACGCTTGACGTATAACGAAAGAAATTCAATGGAAAAAATCATTCGTATGGCTCACGGCGCGGGCGGGCAGATGATGAACGAACTCATCCGCGAGATCTTCGCCACCCCGCTGGACAACCCCCACCTACGCCAACTGGCCGATTCCAGTGTAATAACACTTGATTTGCAAACTTGTAACTTGCAAACTTGCAACCTTGCGACTTACAAGCCGCAACTGGCCATCTCCACCGACTCCTTCACCGTCCGTCCTCTGTTCTTTCCCGGCGGCGACATCGGTTCCCTGGCCGTCCACGGCACCGTCAACGACGTGGCGATGAGCGGCGCCCGGCCGCTCTGGCTCACCGCCGGCTTCATCCTGGAAGAGGGGCTGGAGATCGAGGTGTTGGAGCGGGTGGTACGCTCGATGGCCGAGGCGGCCCGCGAGGCCGGGGTCCAGGTCGTCGCCGGCGACACGAAAGTGGTCGAGCAGGGCCACGGCGACGGCATCTACATCAACACCGCCGGCGTGGGCGTCGTGCGCGAGGGTATCGCCATCGGCCCGGACCGGGCCCAGCCCGGCGACGTGATCCTGGTCAGCGGCACCCTGGGCGACCACGGCATCGCCGTCCTCAGCCAGCGAGAGGGCCTGACCTTCGAGACGGAACTGCTCTCTGACAGCGCTCCCCTGAACGGCCTGATCGAAACGCTCCTGGACGCCGCCCCGCACACCCACTGCCTGCGCGATCCCACACGGGGCGGGCTGGCGGCGGCCCTCAACGAGTTGGCCGGCACGTCAGGGGTGGGCATCGAGATCGAGGAATCAGCCGTGCCGGTACGCCCGGCGGTGGCGGCGGCCTGCGAGATGCTGGGCTTCGACCCACTGACGGTGGCCAACGAGGGCAAGCTGGTCGCCTTCGTCCCGCCCGCCGAGGCCGAGGCGGCGCTGGCAGCGTTGAAACAACACCCGCTGGGGCGGGAGGCGGCCCGCATCGGCACCGTCACGGGGGAACACACCGGGATGGTGCTGGGCCGGACCGGTATCGGCGGACGGCGCGTGATCGACATGCCGCTGGGCGAGTTGCTGCCTCGTATCTGCTAAGGTTCCCCCGCAGCCCCGGCCGCCCCCCTCTTTCAGGCCTTAAACTTTCGCGAGACGCTGGCCGCTTTCCCAGCAGATTACGCCGCCGTCGCCACCGTTGCTTTGCGCCTGCGATCCTGCATCCGAACGAGCGCCTTGGTGACCTCGGCCACAATCGCCGGCACGAAGATCAGGGGCAGCATCACGCCCCATTCCTCCCAACCAAGCGGCGTCGTGTCGAAGATTTCCTGTAAGAAAGGAACGTAAACGGCGATCAGCAACAGGACGACAGAGGCCAAAACCGCGTATTGCATGACCCGGTTGCTGAAAACGCCCATCTGGAATAAAGAAGCGCGTTCCGAACGGGCCGTATAGGCACGCAACAATTCGGACGTTGAAAGGGTGACGAAAGCCATCGTCTGGGCCAAGATTGGACTGGCTGGATACCACGCCAGCCCGACGTAGTAAGCGGTCAATACCGCCGCCGTGATAGCGATCGTCTGGACGACGATGCCGACGACCATGAAACGGTTGATAATCGGTTCGCGCACAGGACGAGGCGGCCGTTCCATAATGCCCGGCTCTCCCTTTTCCAGCCCCAGCGCCAGCGCCGGCGCGCCATCGGTCAGCAAGTTTAGCCACAGGAGTTGGAGAGCATTCAAGGGCGTCGGCGACCCGAACAACGTAACCAGAAAAATGACCATAATCTCGGCCATGTTGCAGGAAATCAGGTAATACACAAACTTCCGGATGTTGGAGTAGATGATGCGTCCCTGCTCCACGGCCGAGACGATGGAGGCGTAGTTATCGTCGGTGAGCACCATGTCGGCCGTCTCCTTGGAGACGTCGGTGCCTGTGATGCCCATCGCCACGCCGATAGACGCCCGTTTGAGCGCCGGTGCATCGTTGACCCCATCCCCCGTCATCGCCACCACGTGGCCCTGATCCTTGAGCGTCTCGACGATGCGCACCTTGTGCTGGGGCGATACCCGGGCGAAGACGTCGATGTCGGCGATCCGTTCGGATAATTCATCGTCCGAGGCTTCATTCAACTCTGCGCCCGACATCACCTGCCCCTTGGGGCGCAACAGGCCAATCTCCTCCGCGATAGCGCGGGCCGTATCGGGATAATCCCCCGTGATCATCATCGTGCGGATACCCGCCTGCCGCGCCCGCTCGATAGCCGGCCCCACCTCCGGCCGGGCCGGATCGATCATAGCCACCAGGCCGACCAACGAGAGGCGCTGTTCAATCTCCTCGGCTGTCACCTCCTGGGGCAATTGGTCCAGGTACCGGTGAGCCACGGCCAGAACCCGCAAGCCGCCTCGCCCCAGGTCACGGATCGTATTCTCGATGTGATGATAACGGGCTCTCGTCAACTCGACGTCCTGACCATCCTCCAGGAGCTGATCGCAGAGTGACAGCATCACGTCGGGCGCACCTTTGACGTAAACGATGTATTCGCTTCCATGATCCCCATTCTTACGCCCATCTTCGTCCAGGCGGTGAATGGTGCTCATCCGTTTGCGCTCGCTATCGAAAGGTATCTCGGCCACGCGCGGCCGCTCTTCCTCCAATTCATCCCGCCACAGGCCAGCCTTGGCCGCGGCGACCACCATTGCGCCCTCGGTGGGATCTCCGACCAGGTGGTAATTCTCCTCGCCATCCTCATCGAAACGCTCCAAGGCGGCATCGGAGGAGAGCAAACTACCTCTCAACAGTTCCATCATATCTTCGTTGTCGTGCGGGTCGGCCGGGTCCCCATAATGCGCAAATTGTCCCTCTGGTTGATAACCCTCGCCGCTCACGTCCAGTCGGAGGTTAGCGACGTACAGCCGCACGGCCATCATCTCGTTCTGGGTCAGCGTGCCGGTCTTATCGGAACAGATCACCGTAGCGCTGCCCAAGGTCTCGACGGCCGGCAGGCGGCGGATCAAGGCGTGGCGCTGCACCATCTCGCGCATACCCAAAGCCAGACAGATGGTGACGACAGCGGCCAATCCCTCCGGCACGGCGGCAATCGCCAGGCTCACCGCCAGGATGAATAGCTCGATGATCTGTTCCCTGCTTTGTGCGAAGTATGTTCCAAATCCCTGGGTGAAAATAAGCGAGAGATTCGTATCCTGGATCAGGGTCTGGATGAAGACGATGCCACAGACAGCCAACGCCCCCCACCCCAACCAACGCCCCAATTGGTCCAGACGCCGCTGCAGGGGCGTCTGTTCGTCCTCGTAGGTCTGGATCATCTCGGCGATGAGGCCAATCTCGGTCTGCATGCCCGTCTCCACGACGATGCCGGAGCCCCGGCCATAGGTGACGGTCGTGCCCATGAAGGCACTGTTGTAGCGGTCGCCCAACGAGGCGTCCTCCGGCAGCGTCAGGTCGGCCTTCTTCTCCACCGGCAC
>DSAR01000424.1 GCA_011046405.1 Chloroflexota bacterium
AATATACGCACTGGATGTGGCGGTTGCGCTGGGAACCAGTCAAGATCCCCCCTGACCTCGAAAGCAACGGCGCCCCTCACCTCGCACTACCTGCTTACTTGGTCTATCATACAAGGCGTGAGTGTGAAGATCGGGATTGCGCCGCCAGTGGTCCCGGCTGGACCACGCCTGGATTAGGGGTGGCAGTCCTACGCCCGGGGAGACGTGGACGGTCAATACCGCGAGACCATGCGCGAGATCGAGCGCATGGCGCTCATGCTCCAACAGATGGCCGAGGCGCTGGTCAAGACGGCCGATTTGATCGAGGAGGCGGATAGGGAGGCGGCGGGGTTGTTTAGCTTGGAAGAAGCGCAGACGGGATTCTGCTCCTACTCACCGGCTCTGCGACGCCCATCAAGACACCAGAACCGGCGCAAGAACCGGCATACGTCGAATCGGCCCTGCACGCACCGGGGGCGGATACCACGTCGATCATCGTGATCGCTGATGACGCAACGATGGCCGCCAGCGCAGTACGGGCCATCGGCGGCCAAGTCACCAGCGAGCTATGGCTCATCGACGCCGTGGGCGCGACGATACCCACCAGCGAGATATCTACTCTGGCCGCCTACCCCGGCGTACGAGCGATCACGAACAACAAAATCGTGCGCGCCGCCGTCGAGCCCGACGCAGAGAGCCTGATTGTCGTCAATCACGAGATGCGCACGCCGCTGACCGCCATCATCGGATATACCGAGCTGATACTGGAAGGCAAAAAGGATCTGGACCCCATTCAAACGGATATGCTGCAACGAATCAAAGAGAATGGTCAACGGCTCGTGGATCTGGTCAACAACCTCCTCGACATCTCATGTCTCGAAGAGGGTGAGATTAAACTCTCTCCCGCCCCCTTGACTGCCATGGCTGTCATAGATCGAGCGCTCCAAGCGATTCAACCGCTGGCCAAGAAGAAGCATATCTCGCTGACCATCGACGTACCAGACACGGTTCCCAATATCTATGGCGATCCCAAGCGGGTAGACCAGGTCTTGGTCAACCTTTTGAGCAACGCGGTCAAGTACACGCCCGACACAGGCGCTGTTACCATTGCAGCAGACGGCTACGGCGCCAATGACATGATCACAATCAGCATAGCTGACAATGGCATCGGCATCCCCGCAGATCAATTACCCCACATCTTTGACCGATTCACACGCACCGAACGCGACCTAATACTGAACATTGTCGGTAGCGTATCATCTCAATAAACCGGGGCAAACTCGCTCGGGCCGGTCTCCTGACCGTGCCCGCTGTGGCTCGGTCGGGAGACCGGCCACAGCTCCCCAACTTATTGAGAAGATACTCGGTAGCGGTCTGGGGCTATCGATCGTCAAGGGGCTGGTGGAGGCTCACGGGGGCGAGATCTGGGTGGAGAGTGAGGAGGGACAAGGATCTACTTTTACCCTGACGCTCCCTGCGACCGCACAGGCTTTCGAAAGAAAACTTAACCCTTGAATTTGGGCGTTTTGAACAAGACCCACATATGCCCCCTCAGCGTACTATAGCAAAAACCCACGCACTAATCCCACCGGGCCGGAGGGCGGGCACGCGCCCACTGTCAAGGACGCCACACGCAACACGTCATTTATCATTCGCCAGCAACCGTCGCCATTTGCAACACCGGCGGCGCTTGCACTTGCAGCGCCCACGCAAATGGAATGGACAGCAAGATAAGCACCGCCGTCGCCAGGAAGATGCCGCTGTACTGGATGACGGGCAGCGCCGCGCTCGCCAGGAAGGGGACGCCCACCGAGCTGATGTGATCGAAAGTTACACCAGCGGTCAAGGTAGGCGTAAGTTCTTCCGGCGGCGCAGTGCGGTAGACGTAAGTCGAAAGACCCATACCGAGCGGCATGACCAGTTTGATCAATGTCCACAACACGAGGAGCACCCATAAGTTGGAGACCGTCGCATAGCCCACACAGCACAGCGCCAGAATCACGTAGGATGCAGTGGTGGTGAGGCGCTCGCCGGAAAAGTCGATGAGCGCGCCCATCACTGGGGAAACCAGCAGGTTGAGTACACCGCTGACCAGCATCAAGGTACTGACTTCCCACACGTGCATGTCGTAATTCTGCACGAGGACGAGCGTGACGAAACTACCGAGCACGAGTTTGCGCGCGCCGGAGAGGAAGATCAACACGTAGTAGAGCCAATAGCGCCGTTTGACCAGGATGCGCGCGGGTTTCACCTCCGTCGCGCCGAGATCCATGGGCAATTTGGCGACGAACAACGCAGAGAAAACAATGAAGGCACCGCCGATGAGAAAATAGGCGCCAAGCGGCAGAGCCTCTAAGATTTTCGAAAGCAGCGAAAGCGCCGCCATACCGACGATGCCCGCCAGCGATCCCACCGAAGCGAGCACGCCCAGGATCCGCCCCGTGTTCTTCTTGCCACTGAGCGACATGCCGATGGCGTGATTCAACGGCACCCACAGGTGAAAGCCGAAACTGGCGATGATCGCCATCGCCAGCAGCCCGGTGTACGATCCGACGAACACCTGCAGCGCATAACCAACGCCCATCAACAGCAGCGAGATGACACCCTGCCAGGCCAACGGCAGATGCATCGTGAAGGCCGCGAGAAAGATCAGCGCCAATCCCGGCACCTCGCGGATGCCTTCCAGCCACAGGATCTGGTTGTTGCTCAGGCCCAACGTCTCCACAAAGAAATTCATCCGCGCTCCGCCCAGCAACCCCTGCCCGAAACGATCCAGGAACACGGCAACGGCGAACAACGTTAAACTTCTGCTCCAAATCGTCCGGTCGACCTTTTTCCAAATCCGATGCATGACACTCCTAACCTGGCAGAGCCAGAGCCAATAGGGGCCTAACCTATAGGATTCTTGCACGGCGAGCAAGAATTTGGCAGTAACGATTCTTTTTGATTCCGGCTCTGTCCGGGTGCCTGTCCTGTGAAATCCTTGTTTTTTATACAAGAATTTTGCATACGAAGCCCCCCTTATTGATTCCGGCTCGGACGCGCAGCGGCTTCGTCCGGGATAGGCTCCACAAAGCAAAAAGCCCCACCGTTCAGGCGAGGCTGTGCGCGGGACACCTAAAGATACAAACTTCCGAAATCTCAAACGTCAATATACGTCAGTGACCCCAAGGGGAATCGAACCCCTGTTTCCGGCTTGAGAGGCCGGTGTCCTAGACCGCTAGACGATGGGGCCTTGCTTGATGACTAATATTGTACCAGCCTCTTTCATTTTTGTCAAACACAAACCGGTCTCTTAACTGACCATTGCCAAACCCGGACAAAGTGATATACTGGGTACTTGTCAGCATCTTTTCAGGGAGAAGGGATGAAAATGGAGAAAATCGAAGTTTCGACCCGAGGACGCCAGGCATTTCACGACATCACCGATCAAATCCAGACCGTCGTCCGGCGCAGCGGCTTGGAAGACGGCCTGTGCGCCCTCTTCTGTCCGCACACGACTGCCGGGTTGACGCTCAACGAGAACTGGGACCCCGACGTACGGCACGACATGGGCATCGGGTTGGACGAGATTTCGCCCCGGCGGTCCGAGTATCAGCACGGTGAGGGCAACTCGCCGGCCCACCTTAAATCCTCCCTGGTGGGCGCCTCGCAGACGCTCATCGTCGCCGAGGGCAAGCTGGTATTGGGCACCTGGCAGGGGATCTACCTGGCCGAATTCGACGGCCCCCGCACCCGCCAGGTCCACGTCAAGGTGATGGCAGGTTAACATGCCCATCGATCTCGACCGACTGGAACGCATCCTGCCCACGGTTCGCAAGCCGGGGCGCTACGTCGGCGGTGAGTACAACAGCGTCGTCAAGGATTGGGCCTCGACGCCCGTCCACGTGTGCCTGGCTTTCCCCGACATCTACGACCTGGGCATGTCGAACCTGGGGATCGCCATTCTCTACGACATCCTCAACCGCCTGCCCGACGTCCTGGCCGAACGCGTGTACCTCCCGTGGGTCGATATGATCGAGACCATGCGAGAACACCAGATCCCCCTCTTCAGCCTGGAAAGTCGCCGACCGCTCCGCGAATTCGACGTCATCGGCATCAGCCTACCCTACGAGCAACTTTACACCAACGTGCTGGAGATGCTCGACCTGGCCGATGTCCCGCTGGCCTCCCGGCAACGCACGGCCCAGGATCCGCTCGTCGTCGCCGGCGGGCACGCGACCTTCAACCCCGAAGCAATGGCTGACTTTATCGACGCCTTCATCATCGGCGACGGCGAGGAGGCCATCGTGGACGTCGTGCGCGCATACCGGGAGACGCAGGACGGGTCACGCGAGGACCAATTGCACGCACTGGCACGGATCCCCGGCATCTACGTGCCCCGTTTCTACGACGCCCGTTACAACGCGGATGGCACCGTCGCCGCCATCGAGCCCAACACGCCCGGGGCGCCGATGCCGGTCCGCAAGCGCGTCGTCTCGCCCCTGCCGCAGCCCCCCACCCGCCTCCTGGTGCCCAACGTCAGCGTCTCCCACGACCGAGCCGCGATCGAGATCCAGCGGGGCTGCACCCGGGGCTGCCGCTTCTGCCACGCCGGCATGGTCGTCAGGCCGGTGCGGGAGCGCCCCGTCGAGGAGATCCTGGCGGCCATCGCAACCATCTTGCGCCAGACCGGTTTCGAGGAGATCGGCCTATTGTCCCTTTCGTCGTCCGACTATTCGGAGATCGGGCGGTTGGTCGAGACCATCACCGGGCAGTTCTGCGACGAGCACCTGGCGATCTCGCTGCCAGCCCTGCGAGCCGATAGCTTCTCGGTCGAGCTGGCCGAGGCGGTAGCCCAGGGCCGCCACACCGGCTTCACCTTCGCCCCCGAGGCGGCGACAGAACGATTGCGCGCCGTCATCAACAAACCGATCCCGACCGACGAGATGCTGGATGTGGCCCGGGACGTATTCGAGCGGGGCATGCGGACGATCAAACTTTACTTCATGATCGGGCTGCCGGGGGAACAGATGGCGGACGTGGAGGCCATCGCCGATCTATCGCTGGACGTGTGGCGCATCGGCCGACAGGCCCACGGCCGCAAAGCCCAGGTGAACGTCAGCGTGAACACCTTCGTCCCCAAGCCCCACACGCCCTTCCAATGGGTGGGGTTGGAAGAGACGACGAGCATCCGGGAGAAACAGGCATTGTTGGGTCGCCAGCTCCGTAAACGGGGGTTGAAGTTCAGTTACAACGACCCGACCGTGACGCTATTGGAAGCTGCCCTATCCCGGGGCGACCGGCGGATGGGATCGGTGATCCGCAGCGCGTGGGAAAAGGGCACTCGTTTCGACGCCTGGCACGACCAGCAGGATTTGAATGCCTGGATCGAGGCGTTTGGGCAGGCCGGGCTGGATCCCGGCTTCTACGCCTACCGGCAGCGTTCCCCGGACGAGGTGTTCCCCTGGGAAGTCATCGACGTGGGCGTTAGCAAACGGTTCCTGGAAAAAGAATACCGGCGCAGCCACCAGGGCGAAACGACGCCCGATTGCCGGCAGCGATGTCACGGGTGTGGGATCGTCAGCGCCTATGGTGATATCTGCTCGCCGACGTGGGACTGTCCCCCGCGTGAATGAAAAATAACAGTATCTACTCACCTTGCGCCCGCCGGATCACAATCCGGAAGCCGGATCGTAATCCGGCCACTTGCAGGCAACGTGTTAGCTTCCGTCACCACCCAGCCAATAGCCCACGCGCCACCGGCGCGCGCCATCGGCGCGGATTGTAATCCGCTCTGCACGTATATGCTGAGCAGTTACAAATAACAAATGATGAAATGACAAAATAGCGAAGGAGTTTTCATATGCCAGATCCAAGAGTTGAAAAACTGGCCGACGTCCTGGTCAACTATTCGGTGGCAATCCAACCCGGCGATCGGGTCCTGATCCAGGGAGAGACGTCGAGCGCGCCGCTCCTCAGGGCGGTCTACGAACACGTCCTGCAAGCCGGCGGAAATCCCCTGCTGATTCCCCAGGTCCCGGGCATCGAGGAATCATTGTACCATTATGCCTCTGACGAGCAGTTGGCCTTCATTCCAGAACCGATGAGGTTGATCATCGAGACCTACGACGCTACCATCGGTATTCGAGGCGCCGAAAATACGAAAGTGCTCAGCAACGTCGATCCGGCCAAGATCGCGCTGCGCAATCAATCCCAGATGGAATTGATGGAAACGTTTATGAAGCGGGCCGCAGCGGGTGACCTGCGCTGGGTAGGCACCCTGTTCCCGACCAACGCCCACGCACAAGACGCCGAGATGAGTCTGCGCGAGTACGAGGACTTCGTCTACGGCGCATGTCTGCCAGATATGGACGATCCCGTAGGTGCCTGGCAGCGATTTTCCGCCTGGCAGCAGCAGATCGTGAACTGGCTCGAGGGCAAGGATCACGTCCACGTCGTGGCGCCGGAGACCGACCTGCACCTGAGCATCGCCGGGCGCACCTTCATCAACAGCGATGGCAAGCACAACATGCCCAGCGGCGAGGTCTTCACCGGCCCGGTCGAGGATAGCGTCGAGGGCCACGTCTACTTCTCGTACCCGGCGATCTACCAGGGGCGCGAGGTGGCCGGCGTGCGGCTGTGGATCGAAAATGGGAAAGTCGTCAGGGCAACGGCCGACAAAAACGAGGCTTTCCTACACCAGATGCTCGACACCGACGAGGGCGCCCGGTACTTCGGCGAATTCGCCATCGGCACCAACAAGGGCATCGACCGTTTCACCAAGCAGATTCTCTTCGACGAGAAGATCAACAACAGTTTCCACATGGCGCTGGGGCGCAGCTACCCCGAGACCGGGGGACAGAACGTCTCGGCCATCCACTGGGATCTGATCTGCGACATGAGCGGTGGGGGCGAGATCCGGGTCGACGACGAATTGCTATACCGGGACGGCCAGTTCGTCATCGACTTCGAGTAGCAGCGTATGGCAGACGAGCAGCGTTTCCGGATCACGTTCGCCAAGGAGGGGACGTTCAAGTACACCTCGCACCTGGACCTGATGCGGGCCTGGGAGCGCAGCCTGCGCCGGGCCGGGGTGCCGTTGGCCTACTCGCAGGGCTTCAACCCCCGTCCCAAGCAGCAGTTGGCGGCGGCGCTGCCCCTGGGCCACGCCGGGGAGCAGGAGATCATCGACGTCTGGATGGAACGACCGATCTCTGTCGAGGATTTGACCCGGGCACTGGTGCCAGTCTTGCCCGATGGCTTGCGCGTCAAACAAGTGCGCCAGGTCAGCCTGGAAGAGCCGGCGCTCCAAACGCAGGTCGTCTCGGCCGAGTACCAGGTAACGGTCGAATTCCCCGCTGAAGGCGACGAAGCGCCCCCCACCCCGGAAGAGATGCGCCATCGAGTCGAGCAACTACTGGCCGCCAAGGAATTACCAGCCCAACGACGCGGGCGCGAGTACGACCTGCGACCTTTGATTGAGAAGCTTTGGCTGGAATCGGTCTACAGAAACGCGGTCACGCTCGGTATGCAATTGGCCGCCCGCGAGGGAGCCACCGGGCGCGCCGAGGCGGTCGTCGAGGCGCTGGGGTTGGATGGATACGCCCCATGCTACCGGCGCCAGAGGCTCATCATGGAGGATTAGTATCGTCTCAAAAAGTAGGGGAGAAATGTTCGTCGTAACGGCTTTAGCCGTCAAAATGACCGCTGAAGCGGTTACTACAAACTATTCACCGAATTATTGAGAAGATACGAGGATTAGCTATATCACACCCAGGCACCGAAAGATATAGATAGGACTTACGCAGTTGAATGAAATGGGACGCAGATGACGCTCCTGCGGAGCGGATGCAGACGTCCGCAGATAAAGACTCAAGCATCAGCGTCTATCAGCGTTTTTCTGCGCCCAAAATCTTTTCACAATGATCAAGTGCGTAACTCCTTAACTCCTAATAGAGTTGACAAAACGCCCAGATCGGCTATAATGCCGTGTGGTGGTCGGGCCATCACGCGGCGCGACCCCGTATTATGACAGGGCCTAACCGATGGGATTCTTGTACAACGAGCAGGAGCGTGAAACCTTTGCTTGCCCTTCGCTTCTGCCGTCAGTAACCCTGATTGGCTCTAGCTCGTCCAGGTTAGGGGATTCCGGCATTATTGGGTATCCCGCTTTTATTCCAGAAGCCGCTTTTCCAACGTTCTTATCCTGTTGAATCGGAAAAGCTGAGGGAGGATTTATCGTGTATGCAGTGATGAAGTCGGGAGCGCGACAGTACCGGGCCGAAGAGGGCGAAACCATCCTCGTCGAGCGGCTGCCCGTTGAGGTCGGCCAAGAAGTCGAGATGGACGTCCTCCTCATCGCCGATGGAGACAACGTCCGGATCGGCCAGCCCTACGTCGAAGGGGCCAAGGTGTTGACCAAGGTCGTCGCGCAGGAAAAAGGGCCCAAAGTTCAAATTTTCAAGTACCACCCTCGGAAGCGCTATCGTAAACGGGCTGGTCATCGCCAGCATTATACGCGGCTGCGGGTGGAACAAATTATGATATAGTAAGGAGGACGAAAATGGCACACAAGAAAGGTGCTGGCAGCAGCCGTAATGGTCGCGACAGTCATTCGAAGCGACTGGGCATCAAAAAGTTCGGCGGCGAAGTCGTCAAAGCCGGGAACATCATTGTCCGGCAGCGAGGTACACGCATCAAGCCTGGGACGAACGTCGGATTGGGCAAGGATTACACCATCTTTGCGACTAGCGATGGTTTCGTACGCTACGAATTCGTTCGAGGCGGCCGCAAACAGGTCAGCGTCTACCCGACACAGCAATAAGTGCAAGGTATCTTCTCAATACGTTGACGGGAGAAACGCCGGAAAACCAGCGCTTTACTGGCATCTGTCGCAAGACGATCACACCCCCCTAAGAGATCGAGAAGATATGTGCAAGGAGAGTAACGCATGAAAGAGGGAATTCACCCCGAATACCATCCAGAGGCGCAAGTGACCTGCGCCTGTGGCAACAGCTGGGCCGTCGGGTCAACCCAGCCGGTTATCCGGACTGACATTTGCAACAAATGCCATCCGTTCTTCACTGGCGAACAGCGTATCGTAGACTCGGGTGGCCAGGTCGAACGCTTTATGCGGAAACTAGAGCGTCGAGATCGCCTCATTGCCGAAGCAGAAGAGGAAAAGATGCGGGAAACCTCGACCGAACTTACCATTATGGATCTCGACATCCGGACGCAAGCCAAGAAGGTGCTTATCGGCGCCGGTCTCGAAACAGTTGGTGACGTCATGGCCAAGCTAGAAGAAAGCGAAGAGCTATTGACCAATCTGAGTGGTTTCGGTCTCAAGTCACTGGCAACGCTGAAGAAACGGTTGCGCGCCCGGGGCTTTGTCCTGCCGGGTGACGAAACACCGGAAGAGACGACCGAGCCCACCGAATAAACTCGAGAAGGAAGTGTAGAACAACTCTTTGGCGACCAGTAGGGGCAGGTGTGGTCCTGCCCCTATTTTTGTGTGCCTGTTCGCTCGAGCGCAATCACCTTCGCGTGATGCAAATATCAGATAAGACGTTATAGGCATTCAACGATCCAGACTTCGGCAGTCTCAAATGCCTGTCGTGTCGTAATTACTCAGCCTGCTGCCCGTTTGCAGCGGATGGGCGGGGGTTTGGGGTGTGTGGCGGTCGCTTCGCGACCGCCACACACCCCAAACCCCCATTCTCCGGCACAGCAAAGGGCTGGTCTGAGTAGTTACGTCGTGTCTATAATAAGAGGAAACCAAGGTGCACAATCAACCAAAAACAGGCTGGGTCGAAGTTATCTGCGGAAGCATGTTTTGCGGCAAGACCGAGGAACTGATTCGGCGCATTCGTCGCGCCCAGATCGCGCGCCAAAAAGTACAGGTCTTCAAACCGACCCTGGATAATCGGTACGCCGAGCGAGAGGTTACGTCGCACAACGGCATGCAGATGGAAGCCATGCCAGTCGAAAGTACAGCACAAGTGCGCGAACTGGTCGAGCCGGATACGACAGTCGTCGCCCTGGACGAGGCTCAATTCTTCGACGCCAACGTCGTCGCTCTATGTGACGTGTTGGCCGCCCAGGGCAAGCGCGTCATCGTCGCCGGGCTCGACATGGACTTCAAGGGCGAACCTTTTGGACCTATGCCAACGCTGATGGCGCGCGCCGAACGGGTGGATAAGCTCCAGGCTATTTGCGTGGTATGCGGCGAGCCAGCCAGTCGCACGCAACGCCTGATCGACGGGCAACCGGCCGCCTTCGACGATCCCATCATCCTGGTAGGCGCCAGAGAGGTTTACGAGGCGCGTTGCCGGGCATGTCACGAAGTTCGACCGCCAGGAGATCGTAGAGACACCTCATGATACGCCCTAATTCAATCGAAAAAATTCTATTAGACGAGCAGACTATCGCCCGGCGAGTTGATGAGTTAGCCGCACAAATCAGTGCCGACTACGCCGACGCCGACCACCTGATGCTGGTCGGTGTATTGAAGGGATCTTTCATCTTCATGGCCGACCTGGCGCGACGCCTGCGCGTCGCTCACCACGTCGATTTCATCGCCCTTTCCAGTTACAATCGGGGCACCGTCAGCACGGGGGCGGTACGGCTGATCATGGACACCCGGGCCAGCCTCACCGACCGACACGTCCTCGTCATCGAAGACATCGTCGATACAGGTTATACGCTCAAATATCTCCTCCAGACATTCAGCGCCCGCAACCCGGCATCGCTGCGCGCGTGCGCCCTCCTCAGCAAACCGGAGCGGCGGGAGGTAGACGTCAAGGTCGATTACGTGGGTTTCGAGATCCCCGACGTATGGGTGGTCGGCTATGGGCTGGATTACAACGATCGTTTTCGAACGCTGCCTTATATCGGCGCGCTAAAACGCGAGGTCTACACAAAGCAGTAGGCCCTAACCAATAGAATCCTTGCACAGCGAGCAAGAATTTGGCGGTCAGTGCTTCCTTTTTGGCTCTGGCTCTGCTGGTAGCCCTGATTGGCTCTGGTTCATCCAGGTTAGGAGAAGAAGATGGGCTTGAAGGACGACATTGCCCGAGTATTGATTCCAGAACAGGACATTCAGAAGAGAGTGGCGGAATTGGGAGCGGAGATCAACGCTACATATACCGACGAGGATGAGTTGATCCTCGTGTGTATTCTCAAAGGGGCTTTTATGTTCCTGGCCGACCTGGTCCGCTGCATGAACGTGCGACACGAGATCAATTTCATGGAAATTTCATCCTACGGCACGCGGGCGATGAGCAGCGGCGTGGTGCGCATCCTCCTGGACCTGGAACAAAACATCGACAAGCGCCACGTGTTGATCGTGGAAGACATCATCGACTCGGGCCGGACGTTGGACTACGTCACCCGCAATCTCGGCACGCGTGGGCCAGCCAGTATGCGAGTATGTACCTTGCTGAACAAGCCCTCTCGTCGCGAAATAGACGTCAATCTGGATTTCGTGGGGTTTGAGGTGCCCGACGAATTCGTCGTCGGGTATGGGCTGGATTTCGCCGAGGATTATCGCAACCTGCGCTTCATCGGCATCCTGCGCGAAGAGGCTTACCGGATATAGCGACTCCCCCTCATAACGCGAAGTCTCAAAGATCGACCTCGCGAGGATTTCGGAATAGATTTCAATTCAAAAGGGGTTTCACGACGACTTCCTCCACTCAGGCCCCGCCAATCCTTCGAGCATCAAGTCAACGACATCCTCAAGCATGTCCGAAATAGATTCAGAACGACGTTCGTAATGCCACGTGACAAGTTGCTGGAAAAGCAGCGCCCGAATCAACCCACCCACGTACAGGGGATCCAGATCATCCCGAATCTCGTCGGCTGCCTGAGCCTCTCGCACCTGATCGGCCAGGAGATTGGTCAGTGTATAAAGCGAGTGAAAGTCGGAAGTAAAGCGACAGGCTGCGAAGAGACGCCGCACTATGACGGGATCAGACAATGGGTCTTCTGCAATCAGGCATAGCGCTTTTTTGATCCGCGCGATGGGGCTGGACAGTTTGCTGCGCTCAGGGGACAACGCATCCGCCAACTCCTGAAGTTGCCACTCGATCAGGGCGGGCAAGATCGCATCCTTGGCCTCGAAATAATTGAAGAACGTGCTCTTCGCCACGTCGGCGACTGTGGCAATCTGTTCAATGGTCGCTTCATTGTAGCCTCGCTCACGGAACAGACGTAACGCCGCTTCCAACAATCGCTGGCGGGTCTCTTGTTTCTTGCGTTCTCTTCGCGATAATTCTTCAGACATCGGTTGAAACACCGTATTTTCCCAGGCGGTCCAGAAACCAGGTTTTTTTGAAAAACCTGCTTTCTTTTTTGTGACCCTGGAACAAAAATGACCAGGGTCGGATTATAAATGAAGCCCCATCACCTGTCAAATAAAAGGCAGGTCAATGGCCAAAACGCTGGGTAGCGAAACGCCGCCTCACCGTAGGGCGAGGCGGCGTACAGCCTGGACTTTGAGTGATAGAATCTATGCTAATTCAGAAAGCGTCTTCCAACAAAACCTTAGAGCGTCCCCAACGTGCGGCGGATGCTCTCCATCAGTTTTTCGAAGGCGAATGGTTTGGTGATATGCTCCACGGCCCCCTGGGCGCTACCGGTTTGATCGGGCAGGAGAACAGACACGATAATGACCGGGATTTCCGCTGTCTCCGGGTTCGATTTGACCTGATGCAAGACCTCCATACCGGTGATGTCGGGCAGCATCATATCCAGCGTTATCAGATCAATCCTGTGCGCCCGGGTGAGCGCGACCGCCTCCTCACCATAGGCGGTCGTGAAGACCTTGAAACCCTCTCGCTGCAACTGGAGCGATATGAGCTGCGCGATGTCCTCGTCATCCTCCACCACCAAGACGGTGGGCGCATCCCCCAGTTTCTCAGCCCGCTTGATCTGGGGCTCCTGTAGTACATCGATGTGGGTGGGCAGGATGAAGGTGAACGTGTTCCCCCGGCTCAACTCACTCTCAACCCACAGTCGCCCACCGTGCATTTCGACCAGCATCCGCGCTATCGGCAGCTCGAGCCCGGTGCCATGAACCTTGTGGGTGAGGGAATCGGCCGTGCGGTGGAAACGCTGAAAGATCTGAGCCTTATCCTCGGGGGAAAGGCCAGCCCCGGTGTTACTGACGCTCACCTGAACCCCCTCTTCCGACCGAGAGAGCGCCAGCGTCACCCGCCCACCCTCGGGGGTAGAACGCCAGGCATTTTCGGCCAGATTGGTCACGATCTGGCAAAGGCGATCCTCATCCCCCAAAACAGATCCCACATCAGGATCTATCTCCAGTTTCAAGCCGATTTCCTTATCCTTGCACGGTTGCTTGATCGAATCGGCCACGTTGCGGATGATCGATTCCAGTTGGACCGGCTGGATATCCAGATCGAGCCGATAGCTCTCGACCCGGCTGATATCCAACAGGTCGTTGATCAACGCAACCAAATGGTCAGCGTTGTTCTGCACAATCTGCAGGAAACGCACGTTCTCCTTGCCCAAACGCTCGGCCGCATCGTGCAGCAACAAATCGCAATAGCCCTTGATCGCTGTCAACGGCAAGCGCAGTTCGTGAGAAACGTTGGAGACAAAATCGCTCCGAGAGCGGTCTGCCTCGACCTCTCGTGTGATGTCACGCAAAACGATCACGATTCCCAGGAACTCGCCTACGTCGCTCAGGACCGGTGAGAGATGAGCTTGGATGAAACGAGTGCCGATCTCGATAATCGTCTCAGCCGGTTTACCACTCTGACCGTAGGAATACGGATCCTTGTGCAAGCGCCCCATCGCCTCGGCAATGGTCAAACGTCCCCGCGCCGAAAACGGCTCAAGCAACTCGTCCACCGATTGTCCTAGCGCCTCGTCGGCGTCCAAATTCACCATTCGAGCAGCGGCCCGATTGAGCAGCAACACCTGACCGTTGACATCACTGATGACGACGCCATCGGTGATAGACGCAAGCGCAGCATGCTCAATCTCAGTCTGCAACAACGACTGTCCTTCCATTTCTTTTATACGTGCATTCTGCTTCATCATTCTGCCACTCCTAGTTTACAAGGCTCTTTGTCCAGGTCCAGGTCCAGGTCCAGGTCCAGATCATTACACTCTTTTTTAGACTGTTTAGCTTTACGCTGGTGGTCAAAGTAAATCAGCAATGACGCAATTTTCTCCGGCGTCATAATCCGATCTACGATCCGCCGATCAATCACGGCCTTCGGCATACCAAAGACCACGCACGATTCCTCATCTTGGGCCACGACGTGCCCCCCAACTTGCTGAAGTTTTTCTAATCCCTCGGCGCCATCATCCCCCATACCGGTCAAAACGATCCCGACCGAAGCCGATCCATAAGCATACGCCACTGAATTGAATAAGCAGGTAGCCGAGGGTCGTTGTCCACGCACCGGATCCGAATGGTCGAGGCGGACGATGCCGCCCGGGGTTACTGTCAAATGTGTATCGTCCGGCGCGATGAGCACCCGCCCCCCAACGAGCCGGTCACCCTCTTGGGCCAGAGCCACGTGTAAAGCGGTCTCTCCATCAAGCCACTGGGCAAACCCCTGCGCAAAACCTGACGTGATGTGCTGAACCACAACGATGGGAATGACCAAATCTCCAGGCAACTGTCTAAATATCTCACGTAAAGCGCCCGGGCCGCCAGTGGAAGCCGCTATCGCGATTAGTTCGATCTGCGTTGACTTCCCAAACGCATCCTCCACAACGATACGATCCAGTCTAGCAGCCGAGGACCGGCGGTCGGGGCGCAGTGTGACCACTTGCACGTCGGCCATCAACCGAATCGTGGTTACCAGTTGCTCGCGGGCTACCTCGTAAGCTTCGGGGTTGATGCCGCGCGGCTTCTCGACCACGGTCAACGCACCGGCCTCAATGGCAGAAAAGGCGATATTTCGATCGGGCTCATAGATACTGGCTGCCACGACGACAATGGGCGTCGGGGTCGTACTCATGATCTTGGTGATCGCCTCGAGACCATCAATCCGGGGCATGCGGATGTCCATCGTGATCACATTAGGTCTCAGACGGGCGGTCAAGCGGATGGCTTCCTCGCCATCTTTAGCCTGCCCAACGACCTGAAAATCAGGGACGCTCTCCAGCATGCTAACGAGTATCTGTCGTACGACAGGAGAGTCATCTACCACTAAAACGCGAATCGGTCTGCCCATCCAATCCAACTATCCCCCGCCCTCCAATTTGGCCCATCCTCTTGGCGAAATCTGACCCGGCGAGCAAAGTGGGGTCACGCGATTCCAACGCCCCGACAACAACCCGGAGGAAACAAAATGTATGCCTTATCCAACAAACTCCATCTGACGCAACGTCTCCAACAACACTGCGTCGGCAAAAGCATCCTTAGGGATATAATCAACCGCCCCTGTCTGCAGACCTAACACGACCGCCTCTTGTTCATCGTGACGGGTAAACATAATGATGGGAATATCGCTCGTCCCAGGCATGTTTTTCAATTTCCGACATACCTGAAATCCGTTCATCTCCGGCATCTGGACATCCAAAATAATCAGATCAGGACCTAATTCCTGTGCCAATTGCAAACCCACCCGACCATCGTGAGCCAAAAAGACTTCCAGCCCCTCATTCTCCAGTAGGGTTTGTAAATGGAGCGCTTGCGTTGGACTGTCCTCAACAATCAGGACCTTCTTCGTATCACGCGTATCCGACATAACTCCTCCTCACGTCACCCACTTGATCAAGGTCACTTGCAAATCTGAGGACGGCAACTCTTCAATCGTCAGATCGTCGACTAACCATTTCACATCGGTGAAAGCCCGTGCGCCGATCTCGAAATTGGCGCTATCCAATGCCCTACATACCACACGCATACCTGGACGTTCATTGCCCTCTAAGCAATCGATCACCACCTTGCCCCGATAGATCTCCCCTAACCTGAGCGCACGGGCCAATGAGGAGGTTGCCAGGGCGACGCGCGCTTGATTCGTGATGTCAAATCCCATGGCGCGAGCCAGCTTGCGGACCTGCATACGCGCGGTGAATACGTCGAATTCGGACTGCACTGCTATCGTTTGACTTTCATTCATCGGCTATCACCTTATCACAGTTAAAGCGTCAATTATCAACAATCCACATCTTAGCACGATCTCTTGCCCGCTCTATCTGAACGCCATAAGTTAGAGCCCGGCGATTTAAAATATCCAAACCGGGACAAGCGGAGGGAGGCCCTCTTCCCGAGGATCAAGCGCCGCTACCGTCCTCCACCACACATTGTCCGAGCGACCCAGTGTGCGGCAAAATCCCCAACTGCCTCAGGGTTTCCAGCAGCACCAAATGAGAAAACGCGTCTTTGGGAATAAAGTCAATCGCCCCCAAGTCGATTCCATGGGAAGCCGTCGTCGCATCATCCCGAATGGTCAACATCACAATGGGGATATCGGCCGTCTTTTCATCCGCTTGCAAACGCCGGCAGGCCTCGAAGCCACCCATCTTGGGCATCTCCACATCGAGCAAGATGACATCCGGCAAATGCTGGCGGGCCATTGCTACACCCACCTGGCCATCGGGAGCCCAGAGCACCTGTAACCCCTCCTCCTTCAGGATATGCTGAAGGCTGAGCGCTTGAGCCGGGCTATCTTCTACCACTAGAATTGTCTTGTGGATGTTGTTCATATAATCTACCCTTTTACCACATTTTCTATCACGAATCACACGAATAAACGAATGTCCGAATGTTTTTTCACAATTCGGGTTCTTTGGGATTTCGCATGGCCGCGGTGAGAGATTAGCCACGAATCCTTCGACGACGCTCAGGACAGGTTTGCACGAATCAACACGAAAAACCCAAAGATTAGTGACAATTCGTGTCATTCATGGCAAAAAATTGACCGCTTGCTAAGCCGAGCATGCGAACTAGCAGAGAGCCACAATTCGAAGTCAAATTCGTGTCATTTGTAACTGGAGTTTTCCAGTAAATCGTCATTAGAATTCGGAAGTCTCAAAAGGCGCATTGAACAGCCCATTTTGACGTAATAGTCAATCAACTTTGCCTCTGAGATACTCGACTGAAGACTTCCGAATTCTTAAGTGGAAAACTCCAGTTTGTAATCCAGAG
>DSAR01000503.1 GCA_011046405.1 Chloroflexota bacterium
AGGCCGAGGTATTGACGCCGCTCCACATCCGGGAGAGCGGCGAACCCTCCTGGACAGTCACGCTCAGCGAGGGGCCGGTCAACGGTTGGGACGCATTCTCGATGTCCCCGCCAGAAGCTGCTATGCGACCCGACAATCGAACCTACGCGCTGCCCAGCAAAAGCGTCAAGGGGATGATTCGCCACATCTACACCATCGCCAGCGACGCCCAACAGCCCAGCGTCGACCTCGGCCGCCTCAATCCGGCCGACGCGCTCTTCGGTTGGGTGGGCAAGGGGACGAATCAGGCGTTGATGGGCCGCCTCGTGTTCAACTTCGCCACGTTCGAGTCGCCGGAACTGACCTGGTTCAAAACGCCGTATCCCTACACCGGCTGGCACTTCGACCCGGTCAAAGGCGAATGGCAGATGCAAGAGGGGCGTGAGACGAGCAAACACCGGATAGCCGAGACGTGGCGCCTGTTCCGGCACAAGCCCCTTCCCCCGTTCGTCAAGCGCCTTGACGATTTCACCCCAGACGCTGTCCAGGCCAACTACTTCCGCGCCATCATGCCCGGCTCCAAGGCCAAATTCACCATCCGCTTCTGGAACCTGAATGACGAGGAACTGAAACGGCTGATTTGGAGCGTCAACCTCCAACCCGGTCTGGCCCACAAGATCGGGCATCATCGTTATCTGGGGTTCGGCAGTCTGAAACTGCGGGTACTACCAGAGAGCTACTTCATCGACTGGTCCAAGCGCTACGCCGACGTGCCCGACGAGGAATGGCAGCGTCCCATCGACGTCGAAAAGTGGCTCGATCACCACGTCATCGCTCATTACGTCGCTCTGATGAAAGCGCTCGATGTTGGCGCCCTTTGATTGGATCCGGCTCGCCCGCACTGGATCGGAACTCCTGGCTACACTCGACTACCTGGAGAAACATCCGGCGATTACAGAGGAAGCGGGGGGGCTTGCAGCGCCCTTGACGGCGCTGCACCCCCCCTGCGAGCGTTGTTGGACGTACCCACGTACGACGACGATGGCTCGCTATTGTCCCACCTGTCAGGCCATACGAAAGCAGGCGAGACAGATCTATCGCACGTCCCGGTACGCCACCTTTGTCTGGGGCTACGTGACCCAATTGCCGCGCCAACTGCGCGATGGTCAGCGCTTCGATCGATCATTGGCCCTCTCCGCCTACGTCCAGGACGAGCATCACTTCCTGGCCGCGCTGCGCCGCCGCAAACTCAAGCCCTGGCTCCAGGAGTTGGTCCTGTACAACGGCGCTGACCTCAAGGGGTTGCTCCAAATTTTCCCCAGCACCGGCAGAAAATCGCCGGGGATGGATCAACTCCTGATCCGCATCATCCACCACGACGCCCGTTTTCCACCAGATCAACTCCGCGTGCGCTTCCTGGCGGCCCCCCACTACGTCTTTCACCTACACGAATATGATCGCAAGGGAGTGCTGACGTTCGACGTGGCGGATTTTATCAGCGTTCTGGAGATGGCATCCGTGTTTCGCACGATCCTGTTGCCCGACGAACAAAAGATGTTACACACGTTATTGAAAACGAATGATGGGGCCAAGGCGCAATTCTACTGGGGCCGGTTGTTGAATATGTTGAATGATGAGGCCAAGGACATGTTGAACGCCTGGCGCGTCCGCACCTGGTCAGAGGCGCAGGTGGACCTTCTCTACCGTTTAAGCGACTATGTTAGCTATTATTGAAGCGATCAACCTCATCCGCTATCTCATCGTCCTGCGGCCTCGCCAAACACTGGTCAAGCTGACGGATTGTTTTGCCAATGAACTTTCCGCAGGGTTGGGCGCCGCCATCACCGCCCAATTGCCCACGCGGGAAGCCCACGAGTGGCAACGGACGCGCCAACTGTGGGCGGCTCGCTACACGCACGATCAGGAAGCCGCCGCTCTACTGAAAGAAAACCCACTGCTTAGCGTCCCCCCCGCTCCCTGGCCCATCGAGGCGCTCTTCTTTCACTACCCCGTCAAGCAGATCTACGGTCAAGGCGAGCCTATCCTGTGGGAGCTTAAACTTTTGGGAGATGCGGCCGATCACGGTTTCTTCCTGGAGCGTATCCTGCCCGCCCTGGAGATGACGGCGACCCATCCGCCGGAGGATATGCAAGCGGAAAGCGTGGGATTCTGGGGGCGCTATCAAATCCACGCCGTCTACGCGGCGCGCGGCGCCCAGTGGACGCCATTTGTCGAGGAAGGCGAATTGGATTTCGACCATTACCCGACACCGGTGCAGTGGCGGGGAGGACTCGAACTGGGTGTCCAGGAAAATTACACCCGCCCCCGGCAACTGCTGGTCTGGCTGACGCCCTTCGACCTGGGAGCGGAGCCTTACGTTCCTCCCCGGCACGGACGGCGTCGAAAGAGAATCGCCCAGAGAGATCTCCCAACCATCGAGAGTCTGATCCAGGCCTCGATGGTGCGAGTGGCCCAACTCCTGCCCAACAAACATGCCTCGCCGGAGGATGTGTGGGCTCTGATGTCAGGAGAGGAACGGGAACGAGTCCAAGAGGCTATAAACGATCTCCAGAAGCGCTCAAAACGCCAGAGCGCCCGGATCGAAGCGGTTCCGAGCAGATGCTTCGGTCAATGGCGCGGCACGCAGAAATTCGCCACACCTATCCCTGAGGTCCTCCTGCCCTACCTGGAATTGGCGTCGATCCTGCACGTGGGCCATCACACCCATTTTGGATGCGGGACGTTCATTCTGCGCTGAGAAAAGCAGACGCGCTTCACGTGTCGGCTGACGGGAGACCGTCGGCATCTGCTTCAGGCGTCTTGAATTTGAGCCAGATCGGTACAATCGAGAACAGCACCGCCCCGGCCGTCAATTGGAACGGGAGGCGCGGGCTGAAGCGTTGCCACAGTTGAGCGCCGATCGCCGGCGCCGGCAGTGAGAAAATCCCCAGACTGCTGTGCAACAGCCCAAAGGCGATGCCGCGCAAGCGTTCCGGGACCACCTTGCTGGTCAACGATTGGTAGGCTGGTCCGCTCATACCCACCCCCAAGCCAAATAGCGCCCAGGCCAGCATATAACCTGGATAGACGCGAGCGCGCAAAAAGATGATCAAAGCGCCAAAGTTCAAAGCCTGCCCCAGCGCAATCGCCGCCCGCTCCCCCTTGCGATCGGCCAGCCAACCGGCGGGGATATTGGCCGCCATATTACAGACACCAAAGGTGGAGAACAGCCACCCGATCTGCTGGGCGTTCAGTCCGCCGATCTCCTCCATGTAGAGCGGCAAGAGGTCGAACGAGAGGGAGGAAGAGATGTCGGTGATGCCATCGGTGATCATGATCCAGGTGAACAATCCGCCGGACACGATCATGCCCGCGATGACGCCGACGTTGGCGCGCAGGCTGGATAATGAAAGCTGTCGAGGGTCCGCCTCGCTGCTCCGCGCCGCCGCGCGCGCCATCCCCAGGCGGATCGTGGCCGCCGCCGTGTAGATCGCGCCGGCGCAGAGGATCATGACTTTGAAACCGTACGCGTCGGTGAGCCAACCGCCCAGCGGTGGGCCGATCACCGAGACGACGCCAAAGATGGTCTGCGTGACGGCAAAGACGCGGGCGCGCGTGTCGGCGGACGATTGCTCGGCGATGAAGGCGGAAAAGCTGGGGCCGATCAGCGAGCGGGTCACCGCGCCCAGCCCTTCACTCAACAGCACCCACTGCCACGTCGGCGCAAGCAGCAGCCCCACATAAGAGAACATGCCCGCGATGCTGCCCAGCGCGATGCTGCGCAGTCGGCCGAGTGAATCGGAAACCCAACCACCGAGGATCTGCAAAACGAGCGGAAAGATGCGCGAGAGGGTGAAGAAGACGCCCACCTGCACCACGCTGGCCTCCAGCTCCGTCAGGTAGAGCGGTAACAGCGCCCCATACATATTCCCGCCGACGTTCGCCAGCACCATGCCGAGCATAAAGAGCTTGAGTTGATTATTCAACAGCGGCTGTTTGCTCGGTTGGGTGGATTTTGTGGATTCTTCGGTCATTGAGAGCCAGGCTGTTGTGCGCGCGGATAGTGACGGCTTAGATCGGTGGTGGAAATCGCAATTTCGTTCATGGTGTGCTCGCTATTGTAACATGCAGGGTCTGAAAACACAATTTCTAGCGGATATTTTTAGATCACGTGAGATCACGAATTTCACGAATGGACGAATAACACGAAAAACCCAAAGATTAGTGACAATTCGTGTCAACCTGTCCTGAGCGTAGTCGAAGGATTCGTGGCAAAAAATTGACCGCTCCCCAAGCTGAGCATGCGAACTAGCAGAGAGCCGACTTTGGAAGTCTGAGTTGGCGAATGTGACATTGTGACATTGTCGAACGGCTCAGCCTGTTCCCGTCCCGCTGCCACCAAAGCGGCTTGTCACAAGCGGATAAGCGGGTTATAATTACACCGTATGAGGAAAATATATGCCAGCATATCGTAAAGCCAGTATTCGAGAGTTAGCCTCGTCAGCCTACGAGTTAGACGCCGGCGTTATGCAAGGACACCTGCGCTGGAGCGACGAGGAAGGATGGCACATCAACGGCGTCTCACTGCAAGAATGGCTGGCAAAATATGAGGAACAGGAAGTCGTCATTATCGTCGCCTCGTTGGACGACGAACGCCCGATGCGCGTCAAGGTATGTCGCACCTGTGGCACAGAATATCGGGGGATACATTGCCCACGCTGTCGCGAAGCCCGTATCCGCCTGCGAGGCCGTTAACTTACCCGCTTCTTTTCAAGCACTTATCATTCGGGTATGTTTCATTTGATTTGAGTGTATTTCATCTCAGCTGAAATTTGGTTCGTAGTAGGCGATTTATCGCCGTAAAAGCGCACTGAAGCCGCTACCTAGCGCGCACACTACAAACAAAACTTGAATCGTTTGAAACAGACCCTTATCATTCTTTACCTATGTTTACCGATCTGACCATCTACCAGACAGCCAACTCGCAAGGACTGTACTTCACCTTCACCTTTCATAGCTTTAGCTTTACCAGCGTAGGGTAATCTGGGGGCGCCGAGCACCGGCGTCCCTTTTTTGTTGGACGTAGCGGACACCGAATGTTCCAGTCAACCTATCTTGACAATGGCACATTTGTCCCCGGCGAATAAATTCGCGGGCCACAACTGCAAAGTCGGCCTACGCCGACTATAAACTAACCTGCGAAGGCAGGTCTGCGCAGTTGTAGCACGCGGTTTTAACCGCTGTGCGCTGTAATGTGCCATTGTCAAACTATCTTCTCAATAATGCGGGGTAAATTGGGTAAATTGATGGAGTGGGCGGACGTCATGTGTCCGCAGCATCTTGCTGGCATCCAGGCCGTCAAGATGACGTGGATGCACCGCTCGCTCCCCAAGATATTGAGATGATACCAGTCAACCTTATTGGAGGAGTGCATTTGATGCAAAAGAAAGATGCTGTGAAAAAGATACTTTCCGGAAATGAGGCCATCGCGCTGGGCGCCTGGGAGGGAGAGGTGAAGTACGCCTCCGCCTATCCGGGTACACCCAGCACAGAGATCCTGCCGGCGCTCTCGCAATACGCGGGCGTCAAGGCCGAATGGGCATCGAACGAGAAGGTCGCGTTGGATGCGGCCATCGGGGCCTCTTTCGCCGGTGCGCGGGCGATGGCGGTGATGAAGCACGTGGGCGTCAACGTGGCCTCCGACAGCCTGATGTCGCTCTCTTACACCGGCGTGGGCGCGGGGCTGGTCCTGGTCAGCGCCGACGATCCCGGCGCCTTCAGCTCGCAGAACGAGCAGGACAATCGCCACTACGCCCGCTTTGGCAAGTTCCCCTGCGTGGAGCCGGCCGACAGCCAGGAGGCCAAGGACTTCACCCGCTTTGCCTTCGAACTGAGTGAGCAATTCGACACGCCGGTGATGTTGCGCTCGACGACGCGGCTGTCCCACTCCAAGAGCGCCGTCGAGGTAGCCATGCCGGCGGCTCCCCGGGAATTCGAGTCCCTGCCGCCCTTCGAGCGCAAGCCGCGCAAGTACGTGATGATTCCTGCCCACGCCCGCCTGCGGCACCCGGAGATTGAGGCTCGCCTGGAGGCCCTCCAGGCATACGCCGAGACATGCCCGCTGAATCGGGTCGAGTGGGGCGACAAGCGCATCGGCGTCATCACCAACGGCGTGGCGTACCAATACACCCGCGAGATTTTCGCCGGTTATTCGATCCTCAAGCTGGGCATGACCTATCCCCTGCCGCTGCAGATGATGCAGGATTTCGCGGCCGAGGTCGAGACCCTGCTCGTGGTCGAGGAACTGGATCCCTTCATCGAGGAACACGTCCGCCAATTGGGATTGGACGTGATCGGCAAGCCGTATTTCCCGCTCACCGGTGAACTGACCCTGGCCCGCGTCCGCCAGGGGGCCATCGAGGCCGGACTGCCCATCGACGAACTATCCTCCGACGACGCCGAGATACCGGAACTCAACATCCCCGCCCGGCCACCCGCGCTGTGTCCCGGCTGCCCGCACCGGTCCGTCTACTTCAACCTACGCAAGCAGAAGATGCTCGTCTCGGGTGACATCGGCTGTTACGCCATCGGCGTCCTGCCGCCGTTCGAGATGACCGACATGGTCATTTCGATGGGGGCCAGCATCGGCATGGCCCACGGCGCCACCCAGGCCGGTTCCCCGGACAAGATCGTCGCCACCATCGGTGACTCCACCTTCTTCCACACCGGGTTGCCCGAGTTGGCCAACACGGTCTACAACAAGGGCACCGCCTGCACCCTGATCCTGGATAACGGCACCACGGCGATGACGGGCGGCCAGGAAAACCCAGCCACCGGCATCACTCTCCAGGGAGAATCCACCCACGCCATCGACATCGAGTCGCTCGTGCGTGCGATGGGGGTCGAGGCGTTGTGGGTCGTGGACGCGCTGGACGTCGAGGGGGTTGGCCAGGCCATCAAGGAGGCGGTCGCCGTCGAAGACGAGCCCTCGGTCGTCATCGTCAACGGCGCCTGCGTGTTTACCCCGCAGTTCAAGCGCCGTTCGGTGGTCGCGGTCGATCACGACGTCTGCAACGGGTGTGGCTTCTGCTTCCGCGTCGGCTGCCCATCAATCCTCAAGTCGGAGGAGCTGGACGAGAAGACGGAACGTCCCAAATCGCAGATCGATCCCCTGCTGTGTACCGGCTGCACCGTCTGCCTACAGGTCTGCCCGCGCGATGCAATCTACCAGACGCAAGGTGAGGAGGCGTAAAATGAACAAGACGAAAGAGACCATCAATTTCCTATTCGTGGGCGTCGGCGGACAGGGCATCCTGACCGCATCCGACATTGCCGCCGAGGCGGGATTGCGCAGCGGGTACGATGCCAAGAAATCGGAGGTTCACGGCTTCTCCCAGCGCGGCGGCGTGGTTGAAAGCCACGTCCGATGGGGCGAAAGCGTCGGCTCTCCCACCGGTGAGAAGGGAACGGTGGATTACCTGATTGCCACCGAGACCCTGGAGGCCGCCCGCTGGATCGAGTGGTTACGTCCCGGCGGCGCCGTCATCATCAACCAACAACACGTTGCGCCTATGTCGGCCACCGTGGGTGATGCGACCTATCCCCGGGACGAAGAAATCCTGAATGTCGTCCGGGCGCGCACCGACGACGTCAGCGAGATACCGGGCCTCGCCACGGCCGAACGGCTGGGCAACGCCCGGTTGGCTAACACCGTCCTGCTGGGCGCGCTTTCCACGCGCCTGGAGACCTCGCCAGAGCATTGGTTAGCCGCCATCGAAGGCAACGTACCCCGCAAGTACATCGAATTGAATCATCAGGCGTTCGAAGAAGGGCGCAATCTAGCGGGAGAACGGTAAATCGGTAGACTGGTAGACTGGTAGACTGGTAGACTGGTATATTGGTGTATTGGTATATTGGTATATTGGTCTACCAGCCCACCCATTTGCCGGCCCACCGTTTGACCTTCTCGAGAAGAACATCCGGCTTGAGACGACGCCACGTGAGCGCTTGCGCGACGTCCAATCCAGCGACGGTGCCAAAGGCTGCCGCATAGAGCAGGAGAAAGGACAACATACCCCGCTGCCGGGTGACGTAAGCGACGGCCGCAGCTGCCAGCGCGTAGAGCATCAAGATCACCTCGCCGACGAAATCGCTGTCGACCGGCAATCGGTAGCGGCTGCTCGCCCACTGCCCGTTCCGCCCCTCCAACTGGAATTTGGGTGTGCGTTCGAACGTCCCTCCCCAGCGGGTCAGTCCTCGCCACACGGCTCGCGTGTTCGACCACGCCATCCCGACCCCTATCAGCGCCAGCAGGGGCAGGGCCCACAAGCGTCGCATCCAATCCGGGTATAATGCTTTCTGAGACAGGACGTAGACCAACGGCGGCCCCATGCACATCAACCCGAGCCCGGCCATGGAGATCGGCGAACAATCGGGGATCAGCAAAATAGGCAAGGAGACCAGCAAAAGGAGAACCATCAACGCGTGGGCCAGGTAATTGCTGAGATGGAGCAATCCCATCACCTTCTGTTCCCATCGTAGGTCTCGACTGCGCAGGATGGGGCCGAGCAGTTTGCGCAGCGCTTGCACAGAGCCCTGGGCCCAGCGAGATTGTTGGCGCTTGAACGCGGCGATCTGGGGCGGCACTTCGGCTGGCGCGTCGACTGCGGGGAGGTATCGACATTGCCAACCGGCTAATTGGGCCCGGTAGCTCAGGTCCAGATCTTCGCACAGGGTGTCGGCTTGCCAGCCCCCGACCTCTTCGATGCAACGCCGCCGCCACACCCCGCCGGATCCATTGAAGCTCATCAACAACCCCGAGCGATTCCGGCCGGTCTGCTCGACGACAAAGTGTCCATCAAGCATCATCGCTTGGGTTTTCGTCAAGGGAGAGTAATCGGCGTTGAGGTAGGACCAGCGCGTTTGCACCATCCCCAGGCTTGGGTTGGCGAGGAAGTGAGGGATGGTCTGGCGCAGGAAATCGGGCCGGGGGCAAAAGTCTGCGTCGAACACGGTGACGAACTCCCCCTGGGCCCGAGAAAGCCCCCACGTCAAGGCGCCGGCCTTGAACCCTCGTCGGTCATCCCGGCGCAAGACTTGCACGTTCACTCCCCGCTGGCGATGGAGATCCGCCCTGGCGCGGGCCAATCGGGTCGTATCGTCGCTCGAATCGTCGAGGATCTGGATTTCCAGGCGGTCGCGGGGATAGTCGAAATTAGCCACGCTGTCTATCACCCGCTCGACCACGTGTCGCTCGTTATATAGCGGTACCTGCACGGTGACCATCGGTAGGGGTATGTCTTCGACCAGAGGCGACGGGGAGGTTTTCCGGAAGCGCAGGTAGAGGAAAGCGAGAATGAAAGTGTTCAATCCATAGAGGGCCAGCCAGAGGGCCAGTATGGCATGAACGAGGACAAGAACAGTCACGGATCGATTTCGTACTATTTCAAGCTCACAAGTTCGTATACCGCGATCGGGTCGGCAAATCCTTTGAGCTCGACGGGGGGGAGTTCGCGCGCTTCGACGTGGCCCTTCACACGCCGATAGGCATAATCTGAAAGCAGGATTTGACCCGGGGCGGCAATGCTCTCGAGCCGGGAGGCCAGATTCACACTGGAACCGATGGCGGTGTAGTTCATCTGCTTATGCGTGCCGATGTAGCCCACCACGGCGTCGCCGACGTTGATGCCCACGCCATAGTCCAGCCAGAAATAGCGATGCATGCGCGCGCGCAGCTTGGCGACCCCTTCTTGAACTTTCAACGCTGCCCGCACGGCTCTTAGCACGTGATCCTCCTGGCGCAATGGCGCGTTGAACAAAGCGACGACACAATCGCCCAGAATTTTATCGAGGGTCCCATCCTCGCTCAATACCGCCTTGGCCCCGACGTCGAGATACTGGTTCAGTACCTCAACCAGGGTTTCAGGGCTATGCTGGTGGCCGAAGTTGGTGAAACCCCGAATGTCAGCGAACAGACTGGTGATCTCCTGCCGCTGCCCCCCTAACTTGAGCTCGTTAGGGTCATTAGGCAAACGCTCGATGACGGCCGGGGGGAAAAAGCGTTGAAAAATCTGGTAGCGTGATTCCAGCCGCCGCTGTTCGGTCAGATCGTCCAGCACGATGGCCACACCCTGGGGCTCATCCTCGGAATCTTTGAGCGGAGAGAGACTGGCGCGCAAGATAACGTGTTCCCGATCCGGAAGCGATATCTCACTTTCGTATTCGACGACCGGCATCCGGTGTTTCTTGACCTGTTCGACCATCGGACGCAACTGATCCTCTAATGGGGGAATCGCCTGGGCAAAACAGGAGCCAATGACGCGACTGGCAGGTTTGCGCAGGACGCGCTCGGCAGCCCGGTTGAACAGGGTAATCTGATCCTCGATGTCGGTCGTGATGACGCCGCTGGTAATGGAGGCGAAGACGTTGTCCATCAACGCCTTGGCGCTGGAGACGCTCTCGAACAAACGGGCATTTTCGATGGCGATGGCGGCCTGGCTGGCGAAGGCGGAGAGCAAATCGCGGTCTCGGTCCGAAAAGAGGCTGGTGAGAATCCGGTTATCAGCGTAGATCACGCCGGTGACCTGGCCCCGGTAGCGAAGCGGCGCGCATAGAATGGAACGCAAATTGTAACCGATAACGCTCTCCTGGGCCTTGAATCGCGGGTCCATCTGGGCGTTGGTGGTGACGACCGATTCTCCGGTGGAGGCCACCTCGTTGACGATGCTCCGGCTGATTTCGAAGGATGATGAGGCAATCGTCTCGCGATCCATATTGCGGGCAGCGCGGAATTCCAGCTCGCCTGTTTTCGGATCCAGGAGCATCAAGGAGGCCCGCTCGGCGCCCGTCAGGTGGATGATCTGATCCATCACCTCGTTGAGCACCTCGGTGAGATCAAGGGAGGACCCCACGATCTGGCTCACGCCGTACAAAGCGGCCAATTCGTCTTGTTCCAATGCCTGGGTTGCCAACTCCTGTTCGAGATTGGCCAGGAGATCCTGGAGAGCTAACAGGTGTTGAGAAAGCTCGGTGACCAACGCGTCGGCTCCCCGATAGCGGGCCGCAATTCGCGTCACGTTTGTCAGACCATCACGGATCGCTTTGATCTGCGCTTGCCCAGGAAACTTCGTCTTGTCTGATTCTTTTTTGGTCATTTTATCCCCGCTTGCAAAGTGAATGGTTGTTATTATACCCCACCTTGTCCGCTCAAGCAAAATAACGCGAAGCACGGTTAGCAGCATACGCCCGCGCGTATTCGATCATTTGCCTCGCTTCTCGCGCCCTGGTATAATGCCTCCATTGTCGGAGATTACGCAGTGCGAGTCGACGCTTAGCCCCAATACGGTTTGAATACGCAACGACCCAAATTCGTAGTAGGCGATTTATCGCCCGAAAACGCGCTAAAGCCGCTGCCTAGCAACGCGCGCACTACAAACCTTAACTAAACCGGATTGCGCTTAGCCCACGTTTCTTGGAGCGCCTATGACCAAATGGAACACGAACAAAAAACAGGGTTTGATCGTTGGTATCGCTGCGATGATCGTCATCCTGGTGATCGACGGCCTGATAATATGGCTGGCGACGGTCCGAGCGCTGACCATCGGCACGTTCATCATTTCTATCGCCGTCCTATCCAGCCTGGCCCTGTTGAGCATCCTGGGGTATTGGCTTCACGGACTGTTTCACTCAGAATATCTTCTCGATCGCAACACGCTCATCATCCATTGGGGAGCGGTCGAACAGGTAATTCCTTGCAGCCAGATCGAACGGGTATTCACCGGGGATGATATCGAAAAGGGCATTCAATTTAGCGGTGGAAACTGGCCCGGTCATTGGGTGGGTTACGGACATGTGCCCGATGTCGGCGCTACACTCTTTTATGCCACCGTCCCTCCCAGACAACAAATCTACGTGGTCACGCCCGGACTGACGTATGGCATTTCCCCTCTCGAGGCCGATGAATTTCTCCAATCGTTGCGTCAACGATTGGAGATGGGCCCAACCCAGGTTGTCGAGCCGTCATCCCAACGTCCGGCGTTCCTGGATTGGGATTTCTGGCAGGATCGATTAGCCGTGGGTTTTCTGGGGGCCAGCATTTTGGCCTTGCTGCTCTTGGTCGGCCTGCTGTGTTTCCAATTCCCCAGCCTGCCATGGATGGTGCCCTTACACTTCGACGCCCGTGGCATCCCTGACCGTCTGGATCTCAAGGGAAAGATATTTATCATCCCATTGATCGGTTTTCTGGCGCTGTTGGTCAATGCTGGATTGGGGATTTTTTCCTATCAGCGCGAGCGAATGATCAGTTACTTGCTATGGGGAGGCGCTCTCTTGGTACAAATCCTGGTATGGACGGCCGCTCTGGGGATCCTGGGACGCGTCTAGAGCCGACGATGGATAGACCTCTCTCTCTCCTCCAAATTCTCGGCGGTTTCGGCTTTTCGGCCATTATCGGCGGCGTCGGCTACAAGCGTCAGGCCCTGGATACCAGCGGTGTGCTGGGCGCAATCATCACCGGTACGTTGATTTTCGGTCTGGGCGGGTGGGCATGGGGACTTCTGCTGATCGTCTTTTTCGTCTCCTCCAGCGCGCTCTCGTTCTACCGCGCCCGAGAGAAAGAGAATCTGGCGGAAAAGTTTGCCAAGGGGCACCGGCGTGATTTGGGCCAGGCCCTGGCAAACGGTGGCGCAGCGGCGCTCCTGGCCCTGCTTTCGCGTTTTTTCCCCCTGGATCAGCAGTCGGCCGGGATGTGGTTTGCCGCTTGCGCCGGGGCTATGGCCTCGGTCAACGCCGACACCTGGGCCACCGAGTTGGGTGTCTTGAGCCCTCGCCCGCCCCGGCTGATCACGACCTGCAAACGGGTGGAGATTGGAACCTCGGGAGGTATCACGTGGATGGGGATCGGGGCCTCGTTAGGCGGCGCGCTACTGATTGGCCTTTTGAGCGGCGCATCGGCGCTGGTCTTGCGCCGGGGGTGGACGGAGACCGGTCTGTTGGTGTGGGCGGCGACGGCTGGTGGAGCAGCCGGCTCACTCTTCGACAGCCTGCTCGGCGCGACAGTGCAGGCCATTTATTGGTGCGAGACCTGTCAAAAGGAGACAGAACGCCCGGTTCACCGCTGCGACACCGAGACCCAAGCGCTGCGGGGCTGGCAATGGCTGAATAACGACCGGGTGAATTTCCTGGCCTCGGTGGTGGGCGCGCTCGTCGCGGCCGGCCTCTATTGGGGATGGCAATGAACGGGTGAGATGGCGTTCGTATGATTGATTAGCGTTGTTCTAAACGGGAGGTTGGTCTGATGTCGTTTTTCTCTGTGGACGAATTACCCGCCGCCGACATGTTGCCGGGTGTGACGCGCCGGGCGGTCTATCTCGATGACACGATGATGACGTTCTTCGATTTTGAGCCGGGGAGCGTGGTGCCGGAACACAGTCATCCACACGAACAAATCACTTACATCGTGAAAGGAGCGATGAAATTCACCCTACAGGACGAGACCCACGTGCTTCGGGCCGGTGAGGGGGTGTGTTGTCCGCCGGACGTACCCCACAGCGCCGTCATCCTCGACGAGCCCACCGTCGCGCTCGACGCCTGGTATCCAATGCGCGAGGATTATAAATAGCCCCCGACGTATTGATGCAAAAAAGCAGTTGTGGACGCACATTGCTCTTGATCATCGTCGGTCTGCTTGGTCTGGGGGGCATTCTCGGGCTGTACCTGTGGGAATCTTACATCCAGGGCCTGTTGCCCAGGCCGCTGCCTGCGTTTCCTACGACGTTGCCGTTCACGCCGTGGCCCACGCCACCGGCGGCGACCACTTTCGATTTTCCACTGTTGCCGGCCGATCATTATGCGCCTTACGTCCAGGGTATTTCCGGCCCCCTGGCGGTAGATACCCGGTACGGGGCCCAGAACCCAGCCCAGGGCAACCGATCCAACTGCTTTCGCGACGCCAATGGCGACCCCGTCCCCTTCAGCCAACTCTATCACGCTGGCGTGGATCTGTTTGGCGTCAACGAGGCCGGTCAGGTCGTCTGGGGGCAGGCCAAGCACGCGCCGGTTCACGCCGTCGCCGACGGGGTGCTCGTTTTTACGGTAAATGCCGGCGGCGAGGGATACGTCGTAGCGATCGAACATCGTTTGCTCGATGGCAGCGCCGTCTACTCGATCTACTGGCACGTCAGTCACGTCCAGGCGCTAGAAGGACAGCCGGTCACCCGGGGCCAGATGATCGCCGTCGTCCACGACCTGGGCGCCAACAGCCATCTCCATTGGGAGATGCGCACGTTCTACGACGGATCGGACATCTTCCCAGCCGGCACAGCCGGGGCGAGAGGGACGTGCAACCGCCAGCTCATCGGTGTTGGATACACCTGGGACGATGTGCCAGCACGGGCACACCCCGACTATTACGGGTACCTCGATCCGATCGCCTTTGTCGAGAGCCACCGTTAGCGCCAGCACGCTCGTATAGCCCAGGAACCTCCTCTGTCTCCGGATGGGAATTTAGCAACAGACCTCCCGCGATTTGCCAAATTTGCCGTTTGCGAGGTCATCGTTTATAATCTTTTGTGATGATCGTTCTATTGGCTTTCCTTGGTCTGCTCGTCGGCGCATTGGTCAATCAGATTGCCACCGATCTGATGGCTCGACGGTCGCTGAAACCCCCTCGCTGCCCCTACTGCGGTGAGAATCGCCCGCGCCGCCAATGGCTGGCGACGCTGGCTTTTCTACTGATGCGTCGTCGGTGTCCTGCTTGCGATGTGCCGATTCGCTGGCGTTATCCGCTGGTCGAAATCGGCCTGGCTGTGACCTTTGCCTACCTCTGGATCGAACTGGGGCCCTCGGTCAAGCTCGTCCTTTACCTCATCTACGCCGTCATCTTCACCCTGGTGCTCATCACCGACATCGAACGCCGCCTGATTCTCAACGCTGTTATGTATCCGGCAATTGCACTCGCCATCGTCGCCATCCCCATCACCCCGGGGTTGCTGTGGTGGAATGCCCTGGCGGGCGGCGCCATCGCCTTCGGCTTTTTCTGGATTGCGGCGTTGGTAGGCCAGCTTATGTTCGGCAGCGGCGCCTTGGGAGGCGGCGATGTCAAACTGGCGACCTTTATCGGCCTCATCACCGGATTTCCCCTGGTCATCGAGGCTCTGGTGCTGGCGATCTGCATCGGCGCCGTCCTTAGCTTTCTCCTGCTGATCTTCCGCATTCGGGGCCTGCGCGATCACATTCCCTATGGACCATTCCTCGTTATCGGCGCCGCCATCACCCTGATGTGGGGATATTCTATCGCCCACAACTTCTTGAATATGTAGAGGCGTAGTTTGAAAGTCGGCGCTTGAAGCTCAATCACATCAGGCTGCTGGTGAAATTGATATTTACATAACCTCTCAACGCTTCAACCGCGAAACGTCACTGCTGTTCATACACCCCACCGCTTCACTCACTCATCTTCCACAGCCACCGTACACCGCAGCCGATTGGGCAATCTACCGCTGTGAGGTCGTGGTGTGACAAACCTTCCCCTCTCGTGTGGCAAGCAAGCTAAACTCTAACGCTTGACCATATCACGTGCTCACTATCTTGCCAATGTTGATCTTTTATCCTGGCGAATGAATTCGCGAGCTGCCGCGCGCCAGTGACGCGGTGCGAAATCCGCCTTCGCGGATTGACTTCCAGTCGCCAAAGGGCAGCTTTGCAGCGCGTGCTTTTTACGCGCCGTGCTTTTTACACGCCGTTGCACGCGGTTTCAACACCGTGGGACTCGAAGTTAACATTGTCGGCTCAACAGTAAATCCTGCGCGGTTGACTTCACTATCTACTTGCGTTATACTGGCAGTGTGGCAATTACGGCCTCTGGCAACGCAAATAACGCTAAGATTACGCAATGGCCTATTCGACGCGAAAGAAGGTCGTGAGGCATCTTCTCTAAGTAGGGGAAGTGGGATGTGTGCGGGCGGCAAAGCCGCCTGCACACACCCCGCCTCCGGTTTATCGAGACGATACGTCGTGAGGGAGGAATTTCAAGATGGATGATTCGCTACTTTGGGTCACGGCGTTAGCTGGTGGCGCATTGGGTTTATTGCTTCTCTCGTTGGCGGGTCTGGCAGCCGTGTATCTGAATAAGCCGAGCACTTACCAGGCTCCTAAGAAAAGAGCAACGTCTAAAGAAAAACCCGCAGGTCACATTGCTCCGACAGAGCAACCATCGCCGCCAGTCGATCCTTCGACCGTTCAACCCCAATCTCCTTCGCGGATTAGTCCCTGGGCTTGGATCAAAGCCTGGATATTTGCCATTGTCCACGCTGGCACGGTCAGTGTCGTGTTAGGCGGAATTACCTTTTTCCAGGATTTGGCTAAGGCCAGTGAAGAGATTCAAAACACCGGCACTGTCTCGTTCCCCAAGCAACTCTTACCGGGGACCTTGTCGATGCCTTCGAGTCGACAACTCTCTGAACCCTCGGCAAATCTCGAGACCGGTGATCGTCACTGGGAGGTCGAGGGTCTGGTCAACGAGGCGGGGATCGGGCAAAAGTGACGCGGATGTGCGGATATTGGACCCGAGTCTGAAATATCTCCTGCTAGGTTTCCTTTGACGTGCCCGTATTGATCTAGACTGACCGGGCCAAGACTGACAAGGAACCTCCTCTTCAACCAGATTGAAGACATCGCCCAACAGTCTCTCCTAACCTGGACGAAGCCGCTGCGCTTCCGAGCCAGAACCAATAAAGGATGCCGATGGCAGAAGCGAAGCGGCTCTTGCTCGCTGTGCAAGGATTCTATTGGTTAGGCCCTATTGATCTGAGAAACTCAGTTGTTCATACGCAGGAACCCGGTGATCGAAGTCGCGGGCAGCAGCGCGTCGTCGGCGATTGCGCGATGCTCAGCACGTTACGAACGTCACCTACGTGGACGGAAGTCTACCTACTTTGACAATGGCACATTACAGCGCACAGCGGTTAAAACCGCGTGGCTACAGCGCGTAAAAATCACGCATTGCAAAACCTGCCTTCGCAGGTTAGTTTATAGTCGGCGTAGGCCGACTTTG
>DSAR01000322.1 GCA_011046405.1 Chloroflexota bacterium
CCCTCTTATCATCTCAATAAAGCGGGGGGCGGGGGGTGTGCGGGCAGATCTGCTGCCCGCACACCCCCCATCTTCTCCTACTTATTGAGAAGATACTTTCCCTCTTATTTACCGTCGGGATCCGTTCCGAACTGACGTCGTCTCTATTATATCCGATCTTGGATTGCGAGACCAACAGGAAGCGGTGGCGGAGCCTGATGCAATCTGGAGCCACCCAAGATACCAAATTCTAATCAACTTCTAATATCCCGCTAACGTTTTTCTTATCCATATCCATTATAGTACAAGTGAAGTGCTTGAGTGATTCGGTCAGTTCTGGTGAGCGTTGAAGGATTTTAGTAACCGTTCAGGCCAGGGGAACATTGGACACAGATTCACACAGATTCACACAGATTGAGGCTGGCACTCGATGGAAAAAATCTGTGCAATCGGTATCGATCTGTGTCCCATCGTTCAATCACCTGAATGCTTACGGATTTTACACCTGCTTGCCAGATCCGATCGGAAAGCGTCAATCATTAATCTACTTTTAAGGAGGTGTCACAATGTTACTACGACCTACGGCTAGTTTCACGTCACCTTGGCGAGAGATGGAACGCTTGCGCCGCGAGATGAATCGTCTCTTCGCCACGGCGCCGGCGGGAAGGGTAGCGACTTACCCGGCGCTGAATATCTGGGCGAACGAAGATGGGGCGCTCGTCACCGCCGAGCTTCCCGGCGTTGATCCAGAAGCTATCGACATTTCGGTGGTTGGCGACACCCTGACGTTGAAGGGTAGCCGCGAACCCGAAGCGGCAGATGAGGAGCAGACTTACCATCGCCGGGAGCGCGGATATGGATCCTTCAGTCGTTCCCTTCAATTGCCGTTCTCCGTTGAGGCGAACGAGGTCGATGCGACCTTCGAGAAGGGGATCTTGCAGATCAACCTGCCCCGCGCCGAAGCGGACAAGCCCAAGAAGATCACCGTAAAAGCGGCATAAAGTCACGTTACAATCAAAACGTTATAATCAGAAAGAATGACGAAAAAGAGCAGGAGGTGAAATGATGGCTGACGAAAGCTTGGACCTACAGACGCAGGAAAAACAGGAGATAGAGGAACAGGACGCCGAGCGCACCCGAGATCAAGTCGCCTTCGTCCCACGGGTGGATATTTACGAGACCGATGAGCGTATTACGCTCGTGGCCGATATGCCCGGCGTCGACGAGCAGTCGGTGGACATCACGCTCGAAAATGATGTCCTGAGCATCAATGGCTACGTAGAACCGGCGCCGCCGGAGGGTTACAGCCTGATCTATTCCGAGTACCGGGTGGGCGACTATCACCGCCGCTTCAATGTGTCCACCAATATCGACCACGAACACGTTGACGCGACGCTGCAAAACGGCGTACTCCACCTGGTTTTGCCCAAGGAAAAGCCGACGACGAAGAAAATCTCGGTCAAAGCGAGCTAACGCCCTGATTTGTTCAAGGGTGGTCATCCCATAAAGATCAACAACGGCTCAAGGAGAGAGAAACGTTCAGGAAGGAGGTGGATAACTCATGGCTATCACAGATCTGATTCCCTGGAAGCGGGAGGAAAAAGCGCCCATCAAGCGAGAGGAGCAAGCAGCGCAATCGCTGCAGCAGGAGATGAATCGCCTGTTCGACGAGTTCTTCACCGGATTCGATTTGACACCCTTCCGGGGTTTTGGAGGGACGTGGGATGCGTTCCGCCCCAGCGTGGATGTCGTTGAGAGCGATAAAGAGATCAAGGTCTCTGCCGAACTGCCGGGCCTGGACGAAAAGCACATCGACGTCTCCCTATCGCGCGACGCATTGACCATCAAGGGGGAGAAGAAGGAGGAACGGGAGCAAAAAGGCGAGAATTACTATCGTATGGAACGCTCCTATGGCAATTTCCAGCGGACGATTCCGCTGCCCTGCGAGGTTGACACAGACGACGCCGATGCCGTCTTCAAGAATGGTGTGCTGACCATCACATTGCCCAAAACAGCCGAGGCGCAAGCCTGCAAGAAGATCTCGGTTCGAGCGGCGTAACACGATCCAAGGGTTAAACGAGGGGCAAAACGGAGATCCTGTTTTGCCCCTTTTTGATGTCTGGATCACGAATGACACGAATGGACGAATGGCGCAAATTTCAAATAGTTAACATTGTCAAGACACTTACAATTGTGGTTCTTTGGGATTTCGCATGGTCGTGGTGAGAGATTAGCCACGAATTGCACGAATTGCACGAATTAACACGAAAAACTCAAAGATTAGTGACAATTCGTGTAATTCGTGGCGAAAAATTGACCGCTCAACCATGCGAACTACCAGAGAGCCACAATTGTTAGGGGCGCAGAGTATTTCACACGAGGAGATGTAAAAATGGAAGAAAGAACGTTTGCTAGGACAATCACCCTTTCCGTCATCGTCGGGATACTCGTCCTGACCTTGATGGGTGTCAGTTGCGCGGCCGGCCTCTTGCTGGCGAGGCCGGTTGGAGAGACGCTGTTTGTCGCCCAAACTGACGAAACTGTCGGAGAGGCCACCGCCATCGTGCGGAGCGAGCAGCAAACCCCTACGGCCATTCCCCTTACGACGCCGACGCCCGTCCCGCCGGAGCGTCTGAGCGCTGCCGGGGATGAGGAACAATTGGTCGCCAACGTCTACGAGCGTGTGGCGCCGTCGGTGGTCCACATCCGGGTGGTGCAGCGGGTTTCGGGGAGTGGATTTCCCTTTCCCCAAGACGAATCGCCGTTCGAGTGGCCCATGCCGCCCGACGATTTCTACCGTCAGGGTGCGGGATCAGGGTTCGTCTGGGATCAAGAGGGCCACATCGTGACCAATTATCACGTGGTGCAGAACGCGGAAAAGATCGAGGCGACCTTCCGCGACGGCGCCCGTGTGTTGGCTGAGGTGATCGGCGTCGATCCCGACTCGGATCTGGCCGTGCTCCAGGTCGATCTGCCGCCCGACCGGCTGCACCCGGTGACAGTCGGAGATTCGGACGCCGTCTTCGTCGGCCAGCGGGCTATCGCTATCGGTAACCCGTTTGGGCAAGAATGGACGTTGACGACCGGCGTGGTCAGCGCCCTGGGGCGCACGCTCCCCTCCGGCGTCAGCCAGTTCAGCATCCCAGAGATGATCCAGACCGATGCCGCCATCAACCCGGGCAACTCCGGCGGTCCGCTGCTCGACAGCGCCGGACAGGTCATCGGCGTCAACGTGATGATCCTTTCTGGCAGTCAGGCCTCGGCCGGCGTGGGATTCGCCATCCCAGTGAACATCGTCAAACAGGTCGTGCCCGTGTTGATCGAAGAAGGAGAATACACCTACGCCTGGCTGGGCATCGCGGGCCGTGACATGGACCGGGAAAGCGCCCTGGCCATGGACCTTCCGGCCGATCAATGGGGCGCGTTGGTCATCGACGTCGTCGAGGACGGACCGGCTATGGAAGCGGGGTTGCGAGGCGCCGACGAGACGATCACGATCGATGGGGCCAGGATCAACATCGGCGGAGACGTCATCATCGCGGTGAACGATCAACCGGTGCGCGCGATGGACGACCTGATCACCTACCTGGTCAAAGAGACTCGACCGGGGCAGACGATCACGCTCACGATCCTGCGCAGTGGTCGAGAACGTCAAATTGAAGTAGAATTAGACGAGCGCCCGCGTCAGCAGTAGCGACCCAATAACCAAGGAGCCTATGAGCGATCAATCGCGTGACAACACATCGCGCCATAAAGCGAAGGACGAAAAACGCACGACGCCCAGGATCGGCCTCGTCTTGAGCGGAGGCGGCATGCGCGGCCTGGCCCACCTGGGCGTCTTGCAGGTGATGGAAGAGCACGACGTGCCGGTCGACGCCCTCGCCGGGACCAGTATGGGCGGCATCATCGCCGGCCTGTACGCGGCCGGCACGCCGTTACCGGATTTGATCGCCTTTTCCAAAAAGGTGGGGATCGTAGACGTCGCTGCGCCCGACCGTCAATGGCGGGGCCTCTTCGGACGGCAGAAGATGAGCCGCTTGCTAACTGATCTGTTGGGACGGGAAGATGTCACGTTCGAGGAGTTGTCGATCTCGGTGTCCGTCGTCGCCGTCGATGTCGAAACGGGAGAGATGGTCGTTCTCGATAAAGGGCCATTGATCCCGGCGCTTGTAGCGACCTCCGCCTTCCCCATCTTTTTCTCGCCGGTGCATCATCAGGGACGCTGGCTCGTCGATGGCGGCGTGCTCAACAATTTACCCGTGGATGTAGCGCGCCAGATGGGCGTCGACCGCGTGTTAGCCGTCAACACGCCGCCCAGCGTCAAACTTTCGCTGGAAGAGCGCGAGCAAGAACGCGGTCTTTCCTTCCGGAACCTGGGTTTCTTCGGCAGCCGCACCCTCGATTGGAAATTACCGTTCCTCATCGCCGAGGCCAGCGTCGGTTTCACGATCCGGGTGATCAACCAGGCACGAATAGCGGAATACCCACCCGATCTCGTCCTAGAGATAGATCTGCCCAACGTGGGCGTCTTCATCAGTGACGACAACGCCCACATCATCCAGGCCGGTCGTGAGGCGGCGCTCGAATACCTGGCGGAGATCACAGCGCTGAAGGCGCCGCTGCCCTGGTGGCGCAGGCGTTGGCATGCGCTGGCGCGCCGGTTGCGCGAGCGCTAACCAGTCTAACCGTTCTCCTCTCCCCACAAGCGGGCCAGTTTGCGATACTTGACCGCCTCGTAATAGGCCATCAGCAGGCTCAGGCGCAGGCCGTGGAGGCCATCGCGTGCGCCGCGCAGGGTGACGAAACGCCACCAGAAGTGACGGGCCGCCTGGGAATAGGGCGTATAGAAACGGGGACGCACACCCTCCTGGAACAGGATACCCGCATCAACGCTTGAGTATTTTTCCTGGCGGGCGACGAAATCGGGCAGGTCGTCGTAATTGTAGTGGATGAGCGGATTTTCCAGGCAGCCCCGGGGCCCGTCGGTCACGATCACCTCGTGGACCGCCCGTTCCCAGCGCACCCGATCCCGCAGGAGCAGGCGGGATTGGTAATCGGGATACCACCCCGCCCCTAAAGTCAGACGGCCGAAGATGTAGTTGTGGCGCGGCACAGCCCAGGCCACCTCTTCCCGACTGCCATCGGTCACCGCACGAATCTCTTCAGCTAAGGCTAGCGTGGCCCGCTCGTCAGCGTCCACGAACAAGATCCAATCCGCCTCGACCCGCTCCATCGCGGCGTTGTGGAACTGGGCGAAGTTCTCGAAATCGTGGATCAGCACCTGGGCGCCGGCCTCCCGAGCCAGGTTGGGCGTCCGGTCGGTGGTGCGGGAATCGAGGAAGACGACGCGCCGGTCGGCCCAGGCGACGCTTTCCAGGCAGTCTACGATGTTGTGCGCCTCGTCGCGGGCGGGGATGATGACAGTCACGTTCATATGAGTTCCTCCCACGTGCGCGTCACGCGCCGGCAGGCCTCGACCATCTCGGCAGACGCTCCCTTCATCTTGTGCCGCATGCCGATGCGGACCAACGCCCGCGCCAACCGTCGCGTGAACGGCCCGTGATACCGGGCGTACAGCCTGGCCCGGCTGGTCCATAGGTTGACGAAGGAACGCACCGGCACCTGGCCCGTCGATCGACCGGCGTGGTGCACGACCCGGGCGGCGGGCGCGCACAGAATCCGCCACCCGGCCCGCTTGATCCGCCAACACCAGTCGATCTCCTCGCAGTACATGCGGTACGTCTCGTCCATCAACCCGACCTGGGTCAACACGTCGCGGCGGACCATCATGGTCGCGCCCAGCGGATGGTCGACCGGGAAGGGCGTTTCCCCATCGTACAGCTTGCGCGGGTAGCGCCCGTTGAGGGGGGTCTCATAGAGGCGGGCCGGGAGCGGGAAAAGCTCAAAGGCCAGTTGCGCCAGCCCCGGGAACCGGAAAGCGCTCTGTTGGAGCGCACCATCAGGATAGAGCAGCCTGGCCCCGACCATCCCGGCCCGGGGATTCGCCTCGAGCGCCGCCAGGAGGGCCGTCGTGGCGCCAGGCTGGACCTCCGTATCTGGATTCAACAGCCAGACGTAATCGGGCGGCGCGTCGAGGGCCCGGATCCGGCGCAGGGCCAGGTTGTTGCCAGCCGCGAACCCCACGTTCTCACGGCTGGCGATGAGGTGGACATCGGGGAACGTCCCGGCGACCATGTCCGGCGAGCCGTCGGCCGACGCGTTGTCCACGACCCAGACGTCGGCCGCTAGGCCGGATTGCTCCAGGTCAACCAACAGCGAGTGCAGACAGGTGCGCAGCAGATCGCGCACGTTCCAACTGACGATGACGACGGCCAGATCTGCCATGACAGCCTAGACAAAGCGCTCGCGAATCTCCGCGCTGACGTAGTCCAGGATGGCCACGGTGATGGCGATGAACCAGACCGCAATGCCAGCCGAGCGATAATCCAGCAGGCGAATGTACTGGATCAGCAGGAAACCGATGCCGCCGCCGCCCACCAGGCCGATGATGGTCGACATGCGCACGTTGATGTCCCAGCGGTAGATGGAGAAGGAGACGAAGGGCGGGATCATCTGCGGCACCACGGCGTAGGCGATAGTCTGCAAGCGCGTCGCCCCGGTGGCCTCAACCGCCTCGATTTGTCCGGGATCGATCGACTCGATAGCCTCCGAATAGAGCTTGCCCAGCGCGGCGATGGAGTGAATGGTCAGCGCGATGACGCCGGCGAAGGGGCCTAGCCCCACCACCATCACGGCGAGCAGCACCCAGATCATCGGCTCGATGGAGCGGACGATGTTCAGAATCGTGCGGGTGACGTAGTAAATCGTCAACGTGAGGGGAGAAACGCTCATCAGGTTCTTGGCCGCCAGGAAACTGACCGGGATGGAGAACAGGATGCCGAAAAAGGTCGCCATCATTCCCAGGACGATGGTCTCCACCATGCGCTCGACGTTGTTGCGTAAGGCGGCGCTGGGCTTCAGGGGGCCCACCTCCGACGTCTGCCGGGCCTCGATGCGGTGGATTTGGCGCCCCTCGGAACTGGGTGGGATGATGCGATAGGGCATGTTGACGTCCATCTCGAACTCGCCCCCGTCGCCGGTCAGGAACGAGATATACTCGCCTCCTTTCCGCATGCGGAATTCGTTGCCGATGGGGTCTACCCACCACAACTGGGTCTCGGTGTGTGGGTCGAAATTTCGACCGACGATGTGGAGGGTCGTGCCGGGCACCTCTTCCAGGTTCTCGTCCCGCGTCGCCAGGTCGCCGCAGGTCGGGTCGGCCGCCAGATAGGGCTCCCCCGGTGTCGCCTCTGGGATTGGCGGCGGCGGATCGTCGTCGCAGGGGGACAGGATGTCGGCCCCGGCGCCGACCGTCTCCGTATCCCGCGTGACGGCGGCGCTCCAGGGCCACGCGACGCGCGTGAGCGCGCCCCTGGCGTCCGAAATCTGGGTCACGAACTTGTACATGTCGATCTGACTGGTCTGCCAACCCAGGACGAACAGGAGCAGGATGACGAGGGCGAAGAGGCCGATACCGTGCTGTTTTTGCGGCTGCGCCTGCTGGTAGGCGTCCCAGGCCGACCAAAGCCACAGCGCTGCGAGCCCGAGCAGTACTGGAATGACAAAGACTGGCCGGCGGCTGACAGCCTTGCCGAGTTTGGCGAAGACGCCGGTCTCGCGGGGGGCGAGCAGGCTCACCCGCCAGGCCAGAAGAGCAATGATCGTGATCAGGGAACCCAGCAGGGTCAAACCGCGCTGAAGTTGGCGCGCCAACACCTGGCCCAGGCCGGGCAGGATCAACGAGGCGGCGCCGGCTACCGGCGGAGGAACCAGGCTGGGTGGAGCATCTTGTTGCGCCGTCCGGAACGTCATTTCTCTCCTCCTTGCGGCCCCACGTTGACGCGGACCGCCTCCTCGCCGTAGATGTCTTTGAACTCTTCGTCCGTCATCGCGCGGATCTCCTCGCGGCTCCCCCGGTAAACGACGCGGCCCGCCCGCAGGCCGATCACGCGGGAGGCATAGCGCTGCACCAGGTCCAGGTAGTGCAGGCTGCACAAAACGGAGATATTCTCCTCCCGATTCAGCATCTCGATGTGTTCCAGGATCGAATGGGCCAGGACGGGGTCCAGGCTGGCGACCGGTTCGTCGGCCAGGATCATGCGCGGCTGCTGCATCAGTGCGCGGGCGATGCCCACCCGCTGCTGCTGACCGCCGCTCAATTCGTCGGCCCGCTTGTGAGCCTGGTCGGTAATGCCCAAGCGTTCCAGGGCCGCCATCGCCATCTGCCGGTCCGCTTTCGAGAAACGGTACGTGATGCTCTTCCACGGGTTGACGTAGCCCAGGCGTCCCGAAAGGACGTTCATCAAGACGGTCGAGCGCTTGACCAGGTTAAAGTGCTGGAAAATCATGCCAATCTGGCGGCGAATCTGGCGCAATTGGGCCGCTTCGGCCGCCGTAACGTCCACCCCGTCCCAGATAATCTGGCCCTCGGTCGGCTCGATCAAGCGGTTGACGCAGCGCAAGAGCGTGGACTTGCCAGAACCGCTCAGGCCGATGATGATCAGAAACTCGCCGTCCTCGACCTGGAAACTGACGTCGCGCAGGGCGACCGTTCCATCGTCGTAAACTTTGGTCAGGTTTTTGACTTCAAGCATCCTGCCTCCCATCATGACAAAAGATGCGAAGAGGGGTGCGCCATGCGTCCCCCCTTCGCACCAGTTTCAATTTCTCACGACGCTAACGAAAGCCGGTCTTAGTCGCCGACTAGATCAGAGGCGCTGACGCCCGCAGCCTGGAGAATCTGCCGGAAGGCGTCGTAGTAGGAGTCGCCCGCCTTGGTCAGCTCCTCCCACTGATAAGCAGTGCCCAACGCTTCCTGCCCTTCCTCCGTCTCGACGATAGCCAGTATGCCATCTACGATCTGGTCGCGCAGTTCTTGCGACAAGGAGGATTGGAACTGCACGCCGTCGTTGGGGATGTCCGGCTCCATGGCGATGATGACCGTCTCATCCATCACGTCGGGATAGTCTTCCTCGATGCGGGTGCGGGCGTCGACGTAGGTGGCGCCGGCGTCGCAATCGCCGCTGTACACGCCGGCGGCAACAGCGTCGTGACTGCCAGCATCCACGACCTCAGATAGGCCGGTATCGGGATCGACTCCGGCCCCCTTGATCATGATGGAGGGGATCACCCAACCGCTCGTGGAGAGCGGGTCGGGGCGGCAGAAGCTCTTGCCTTCTAGATCCGACAGGTCGCTGATGCCGCTATCGGTCCGGACGAAGATCTGCCCGTTGTAGGTGGGGCTGCCAAAGCGAACGGCGAGCAGGGCCGCCTCGGCGCACCCTCGATCGGCCGCCATCACGTAGGCGAAGGTCGCCAGGGAGGACATATGCGCCTCTGGCGGATCGGCACACATCGCCTCGACGGCGCCGGCGTACTCGGTGGCGACTTTGATGTCGAAGTAAAGGCCGGTCTCGTCGTGCAACAGGTCAGCCACCGACTGGGCGCCCGCCGTCACGCGCTCCGTCTCGCCGGAGGGGACGAAGACCCAGACGATGGGGTTTTCCTCTGACCCCAACTCCGCCTTGGAGCCACAGGATGTAAATAGCCCAATCGCTAACAGACTAACGAGCACCAACAAAAACGTACGTTTCGCTTTCATCTTTTCTCCTCTTTTTTTATCTAACGATCGAATCAAGTACTTCTATTTTAGTTGACTGAGAGTTTTAGGCGTCCTCAATCTCACCCCCTCTCGCTGGATATACTGAGGCGTCACCCTGGCATTCAAAGTAGCCCACAGACACAGCTCCGTGATCAGTGGGGGAAGATGGGGGCCACCCCCAGCTTGTTGAGATGACACGATGTAAACACGACGTAAAAAAACGAGCCTGTCGGTTTCAGTTAGAGCATATCCTGGAGTTCCTATTTTGTCAAGTTGAGTCGGATTTCGAGGCCATTCGAAAAGCTGTTGCGTTTTCCCAGGCCCCTCCCAGGCCCCTCCCAGGCCCATTCATTGGTGCAGCGACGAGAATTGGGTTATAATTATGGTATCCCTTCGTCTTGAGCCGAGCAGATTTTTCTCGTCAAAGGGATACGAACAGATTTGCTACCTGGCATCTCTGGATCACGAATGACACGAACGTTGGTTTCGAATTGTGAAAAACATTCGTGAAATTCGATCATTCGTGTGATTCGTGATAGAAAATCTGACTTTTGGCCACGAATGTCGGGTAGTAAAACAAACAGAAACACCAGTACATAACGAGCGAGGATTTCGTATGCCAAGCCCCATTCTTCAGCAACGTCACTATCGATTCTGGCTGATCGTGGCCTTGATCGGGATCGCCATCGTCGCCTCGGGGATCTTATGGACGTGGGACGGGCGTCCAGACGCACGTCCGGACACGCATCAGTCCCCTATCGACCCTCCCCTGGTCGGCGCATCACCTCTGGCGACGCCAACGCTGGCAGCGACACCGGCGTCTCTGCCTTCCGCCTGGACCGGCGCGGGCGCGGCGTTGCTGTGGGTCGCGCTGGGTATTTTATTAGCGCTGGGCGTCGCATCGATTCTTTATCTCCGGGATCGACGTTCTGTCTAGATGTCCTGTCGACGCTATCGTTATTTCGTTGCCATAAGCTTGCTGGCGTTGCTGACCTTTGCCACGCGGGCGATCTCCCTGGACGCCCAATCATTGTGGCGCGACGAGGTCGATGCTCTGTGTTACGCCCACGAGATCCCACACCTGATCTCCAAGTCCATCGTGCCTGGCGAAGTCGACGGCTTCTCTCCGCCCCAGGCATGCCCTGTTCTTCCGGTGCGTGCCGCGCCATCGCCCGACGCGCCCATCGGTCAACGGTTGACACGAACACTCGACGGCGTCATTCGCCAGAATGGGCCGCTTTACTTCCTGCTGTTGCGACAATGGATCTGGCTGGCCGGGAAAAGCGAGTATGGGATGCGCTTTTTATCCCTGATCTTCGGGGTGTTGTGTGTACCCTTGACCTACGTCCTGGGACAGCGGCTGTTCAATCGCCAGACCGGGGCCGCAGCGGCGCTGTTAATGACCGCATCCCCTTACCTGGCGTGGTACAGCCAGGAGATAAAGATGTACACCCTGGTCCCCGCCCTGGTTCTGGCGGCGATTTACGGGTTACATCGCGCCGCCCACGAGGGCGGTTGGTGTTGGTGGGCGATGCAGATCGTCGCCTCTAGTCTGGCGTTCTACACCCACATCCTGGCTGCGCTGCTCATTCCCATCCAAATCATCTTATACCTACTCTGGCAACCCTGGACACGTCGACAATGGCGAGGCGCATTGATCAGTTTTATGCTGTTGGTGTTGCCCTATCTCCCGCTGCTCGCCTGGCAGGCGCCAGTGATATTCCGCGCGCAGGAGACCGGTTTTCACCATTATACGCTGAGGCAAATGGTGGAGATCCTCCTCAACGGCTGGAGCCTGGGGATTGCGTGTGAAGGTAGACCGTGGGGCGCGGTATTGATGGGCGCCCTGGCTGTGGGGGGGATGCTCGGCCCATTCATCGCGCTGGCCGATTCACCAAGTATGGACGAAGCAGCCCCGCTGAGAAATCGACTGGCGCTGTTTTGTTGGGGCACCCTCCCGTTGGGGGCATTGTGGCGGGTCTCGCTCTGGCAACCGCTCTTCACCGACCGGTACTTGATCTGGAGCGCGCCGGCTTTCTACCTGTCGACGGCGCTCGGACTGGTCTTCGTCGGTCGCCGAGGTCGCTGGGGCTATGGCTTGATGATCACCTTGGCCTGTATCGTTCTAACCTTCGCTGGATTGAATCAATGGCGGCAAGCGACGATGCCCATCAAGTCCGACTTTCGCGCCGCCGCCGCATACGTCGCGGCCCATAACGCCAGACACGACGCTGGCAAAGACGAATTGATGATCTTCCAAATCCCCCACGGTCGATATACCTTCGACTACTATTTCTCTCAGAGCGACTACCGGTGGCGCGAAGGCCTATTCACCAATCACCAGGATCCCGACGGCTCGTATCTCTTGAGCGTGAGCGAGGCCGCGCAGCGAATGGCGGCTATGACGGCGCCTTACGACACCGTCTGGCTGCTCGTCACAGAGATGGATATGTGGGACCGGCGCGCGTTGGTCAAGGAATGGCTGGATACAAATTGGCACCAGGCGGAAAGCGCCCATTTCACCCGGGTCGACGTTTACCGGTACCAACGTCCTTGAACCCAATACCCGTGAAAGAGTGCCTGCTCACGGTCCGGCAACGTGTGTATTCCGATGAAATCGTCGCCTGATACTTAAAAGCAATACCTGTGAATGAAATTCATAACCGCGCACGCAAGCACGCAAGGTGTTTCAACACCTTGCTGGTACTCCAAACCGGTCAAGACCGGTTTGGGGCCGACGCTTTGGTGCGTTTGTCGGATGCTGTGTATCCGCACGCACTTGATGTGCCAGCCGACAATTTCAATCGTCGGCAAGCTGTGCGTGAGTGCATTTTGGCGCTGAGCCGACACTCATTCATGGGTATTGTTGCCAAGCCGGCCATGCGAACTGCCAGAGAGCCAACTCTCGCAAGGTTCGCGCCACCGCACAGGCCGAGCGGAGGTCGAGGTTTTTCTTCGCTTTATTAGCCACTTTGGGGTATAATATAGTGCTGCTGCAGCTGCTCACCCTGTGCCTGCCGGATCACGATCCGGCCATTTACGAGCGACGTGTTGGCTTCCGGCACCATCCAGTCTGTGGATCTTGACCCGCACTGCGCGGCTACGTTGAGCGGTTACCAAAATCAAGGTAGATCTGTATGTGGAGGCTCTCTTGGAAATAGGCATTATACAACCAGTAGATATTGATCACGAGATGCGCAGCGCGTACCTGGACTATGCGATGAGCGTCATCGTTTCGCGCGCGCTGCCCGACGTGCGCGACGGGCTCAAGCCGGTTCAGAGACGCATTCTCTACGCGATGCACGATATGGGCATCAATCCCAGTTCCCCCTACAAAAAGTCGGCCCGCATCGTGGGTGAGGTGTTGGGCAAATACCATCCCCACGGTGATTCCGCGGTTTACGAAGCGATGGCCCGTATGGCCCAGGACTTCTCGCTGCGCTATCCCCTGGTAGATGGGCAGGGGAACTTCGGCTCGATAGACGGCGATAGCCCTGCCGCGATGCGCTATACTGAGGCCCGGATGAACCGTGCCGCCGCCGAACTCCTGCTGGACATCGAGAAGGACACCGTCGATTGGGTCGACAATTTCGATGGAACGCTACAAGAACCATCCGCGCTTCCGGCGCGCCTGCCAAACTTGATGATCAACGGATCCTCTGGTATTGCGGTCGGGATGGCGACCAATTTCCCGCCCCACAATTTGAACGAGGTATGCGATGCCCTGACTTACCTCATCGAGCACTGGGATACCGTGGACGACATTCCCCTGGAGGACCTGATGCAGTTCGTCGAAGGGCCGGATTTCCCGACCGGCGGCATCATCGTCGGGCGCGAGGGCATCGTCCAGGCCTACGCCACCGGGCGGGGACGCATCATCATGCGGGCGATGACGCACATCGAGGAGATGCGCGGCAACCGCCACCGCATCGTCGTCACCGAGATCCCGTACATGGTGAACAAAACGAACCTTTTGGAACGCATCGCTGCCTTGGTGCGCGAGGGTAAGCTCGATGCGGTCTCTGATCTGCGGGACGAGTCGGACCGGCGGGGGATGAGCATCATCATCGAGCTAAAGCGGGGGGCCCATCCAGGCAAGACGCTCAATCGACTCTTCAAATATACGCCGCTCCAATCGACCTTCGGCGCGCAGTTGTTGGCGCTGGTGGACGGTGAGCCGAAGCTGTTGACACTTAAGCGGGCGCTGTATCTCTACATCGAGCACCGCCGCGTCGTCCTGACCCGGCGCACCGAGTACGAGTTGGAGAAGGCCCGCCAGCGCGCGCATATCCTGGAAGGGCTGAAAATCGCGCTGGATAACCTGGACGCCGTGATTCAGACCATCCGCCAATCGCCCGACGCGACGACGGCCCGCGAACGCCTGATGTCCCGCTTCAGTCTGTCGGAAGTCCAGGCCCAGGCGATCTTGGACATGCAATTACGCCGGCTGGCGGCGCTGGAACGTCAGAAGATTGAGGACGAATACCTGGCCCTGATCCAACAGATCGCCTACCTGGAGGATCTCCTGGCATCCCCTCGCAAGATCCTCTATCTCATCCGGGACGACCTGGCTGAGGTCAAACAGGCCTACGGGGACGGTCGTCGTACCCGCATCGTCCTGGAAGACGCCAGTCTCGACGAAGAGGACTTGATCGCCGAGGAAGAGGTGCTGGTGACAGTCACCCAGCGCGGCTACATCAAGCGCGTGCCGATTGACGTCTACCGGTCACAGGGACGGGGCGGGCGCGGCGTGATCGGCATGACCACGCAAGAAAAAGACGACATCGAGCATTCATTGACGGCGGGTACGCTGGACTCGATCCTCTTCTTCAGCAACCAGGGCAAGGTTTACCAGGAGCGTGTCTATCAGATCCCGGACGCCGGTCGCACCGCCAAGGGCGTGCTCCTGGCGGGCATCATCTCGCTCGACGCTGAGGAGCGAATTACTGCGATGATATCCATCGCGGATTTTAAACAAGCAGGCTACCTGACGATGTTCACGCGGATGGGGCGGGTCAAGCGCACCGAGTTGAGTGAATTCGATAGCGTGCGTCCCAGTGGCCTGATCGCCATCAGCCTGGACGAAGAGGAAGAGGACGAACTGGGATGGGTGCGGTTGACCCACGGCAAAGAGGAATTGATCGTCGTCACCGAGCGGGGACAGGCGTTGCGCTTCAGCGAGGAAGAGATACGCCCCACCGGTCGCAGCGCGATGGGGGTTTACGCCATCAAGCTGGAGGAAAACGATTGTGTGGCGGTGGCCTGTGTGGTCGAAGCAGAGGCGGATTTACTCACCATCACCGCCAAGGGGTATGGCAAACGGACTCCGTTGAGCGAGTTCCGGGCGCAGGGACGCTACGGCAAAGGCATCCGTTGTATGAGCCGGCGGGTCAGCCGAACCGGTCCCATCGTGGCCGCCCGCGTGGTCCATCCCAGCGAGGAGATCACTATCATCTCGGCAAACGGCATGGTCTTGCGCACCAACGTATCCGATATTCCCCAGATGGGCCGGGCTACGATGGGCGCCAAGGTCATCGACCTGAAGAAGGGAGACGAAGCTTCGGACATTGCCGTGGTCAATGGCAATAACGGGACTAAGGGCGATACGTCGAAATCTAAGTAGAGTGCTGGAGATTTGGGGGGTCATTTGATCAAGGGATCTGAAGATGCGGCCTAGGCCTTACGATCGCCGCCCTGGACAGACGTTGGCGTTTCTGCCAGAGCCGGATATCGATATACTGGCAGAGACGCTGGTGGCCTTCGCCAACTCGGATGGCGGCACCATCGTCATTGGGGTGGATGAGGATGGGAAGATGACGGGCGCCGTGTACGCCGACGAGGTCGAGGCGGCGCTCCGGGCTGCCGGGCGCCAGTGCCGGCCGCCGGTCGAAGCTCGCTGGCACCAGGCAGCGGCCAAGGATGACCTGGCCTTCGCCATCGTCGTCGCCCGCAGTCCAGAGCTTCACAGTCTGGCCGATGGTCGTGTGTTGGTGCGGGCCGGGACCGAAAACCGTCCGCTCAGCGGCGACCAGATCCGCCAGTTGGCAGCGACCAAATCCACCGGCGAGTTCGAGGCCGAGATCGCCCCCGGCGCTCAGCGCGAAGATCTGGACGATGAGATCGTCACCGAGTTCCTGGAGAAATGGCAGGAGCGCCAACACCGGGAGTGGAAACGCTCTATCGACGATTTATTGAAACAAGTGGGCGCGCTTGACGATGCCGGTCATCCGACGATAGCGGGGGTGCTGCTCTTCGCCCGCCATCCCCAGGCGTTCTTGCCCCAGAGCGGGCTGACGTTCGTCAAGTTCGTGGGGACGGAGCCCCGGGGCGAATCGGGGCAACCGGGCTACGGACGCCGCGAGGAGATCTCCGGGCACCTGGCCCGCATCATCCAGCGGACGTGGGAAGTCGTCGGCGAGGAAATGCGCGTCGGCGCGGTGGTCAAGGGGCTTGAGCGGGAGGAAAAGACCGAGTATCCTGTCTCGGCCGTACGAGAGGCACTGGTCAACGCCGTCGCGCACCGGGACTACCGGCTGGGTGGGCGCCGGATCGAGGTGCGGATGTTCACCGACCGCCTGGAGATCGTCAGCCCCGGCGGGTTGCCCGGTTTCATCACCGTTGATAACATCGTCGAGGAACATTTCTCGCGCAACCCACGTCTCGTGGCCGGTCTCTATCAATGGGGCTACATCGAGGAGCTGGGGCTGGGTGTGGATCTGATGATCGAGGAGATGGTGCGGGCCGGGCACCAACCACCGGATTTCCGCGATACGCCCTATTCCTTCACCGTCACCCTCAAAAACCGCCGCGAGCGGGAACCGGCGCCCGCGTGGACCCGCACGATGAACGAGCGACAGGCCAAAGCGCTGGCCTACGTCCAAGAGACCGGGCGCATCACCAATCGTGAATACCGGGATCTCTGTCCCGACGTGAGTTCCGAGACGCTGCGTTTGGATCTGGTGGACCTGGTCGAGCAGGGGGTTCTCCTGAAAATTGGGGCGAAAAAAGGTACGTACTACATCTTCAAGTAAAGTGTTGGAACGCCAGCATGTTGCTGGCTTCAGACGATATCCTCAAGTCATCGTCGGGAAAAGGTTCCCGACGAGCGCCACGAAATCGGAAAGCAAGTCAGAACGCAGCGTATCCTCAGCGCCGAAGCGGTCCAGCAGCGCGTAACGCCCCTCCTGCAAAGAGAAAACCTCCACGGTGCGCTCGTCGGGATCCACGATCCAGTATTCGCGCACGCCGACCTCGGCGTAGAGGGCGAACTTGGTGCGCCGGTCGTGCAGCCAGTTGGACGGAGAGAGCGCCTCGACAGCCAGGTCGGGCGCCACCTCGATGGC
>DSAR01000324.1 GCA_011046405.1 Chloroflexota bacterium
AACGCCGATTTTTGAGTCTTTATCTGCGGAAGTCTGCATCCGCTCCGCAGGAGCGTCATCTGCGTCCCACTTCTTTCAACTGCGTAAGTCCTATACGTAACACGTCAAACAGCCGCTTACGCGCGATTCGCGATCAGCGATCCCGCGATCCGCGTCATTTACGGACGACTCGGCCGCCGGGGGACCGGTCGCTGTAACCATTCGAGCGGCCCGATACGGTCCAGCATCAGGACGCCCGGCGCCACGTCGACCGACACCGGCCCGTAGCGATTGTCCAGCCCCTCGTTCGATTCCCGCACCGCCCCGTACCAGAGCGGATCGTTCCACGAATCGGCGAAGGCGTACAATTGGTGCATGCGGCTCTCGACGAAGTAACCGGGCCACCGGGTATAATCCGGCTCGTATCCCGCCCGCGAACTGAGCACGAGCGCTTCGCCCGGCGCCAATCCCTCCGCCAGGTACCAGGAGACGCCGAAACAGTGGGCCAGGTCCGAAGCACACAATTGATCCCAGGGCTGATTCGCCTGGGTCGGCGGCGGGTCGGGGTCGAAGTACAGGTCGACCCAGAAGGGCCCGGCTGCGGCGCTTCCCACGTTCGCCACCGCCACCGTCACGGTGACCGGCTCGCCCGTGGCCGGATTGGCCGGTTCGACCGTCAACGCCGTGACCCGCAGGTCCGGCAGTGGCGGGTAGTTGCGCATCACCAACGGCAGGTAACACACCGCCCCCGGATTCACCTCCGTCGTCGTGCACCGCTCCACCTGTTGGCCGTCCCACGCGAGATAGGCGCAATTCTCGAGCGACCAGGCCATCGAGCCGGCCGTCACCTGCACCGAGAAGGTGGTGGTGATGCGGTCGCCGGTCGCGAAATCCTCCTGCCAAATTTCGGGCAGGGTGCAGGATTGATCGCTCTCGCCGGGCCGGCGGTAGCGGCAACTGCCGGGCACGTAGGTGGCACCGTTCGGTATCGGGTCCGTAAGAAGCACACCGGTGATGGCGTCGCCGCCGTTCACCGCCACGATGGTATAGGTGATCGTGTCGCCGGCGTCAGCCGATTCTGGACCGGTCTTATAGGACTGATCGAAATCAGGCACCTGGAACAGGCCCTGGGCCAGGGCCTGAGAGGGGGCCCATGATGGGCCCCCTCTTGGGGCCTGATTCAGAACGACGAGCAGGACCAGCGCCGACGCGCCGGCCACGATGAGGGCAGTCGCAAGAAACTTTATTGGTTTCGAGGAGCAAGCGCCGCGATCTCTTATCTTCATACGAACCCCTTTCTTTCACGCGCACTCTAACGGAATCGTAACAGGATGAGCAACTCATATATCGAGGAGATCCTCATCCCATGGCGAGGCGCCATCCCCGGATTTGAAGGCCCGGTCAATCATCCCTCTCTTGAATCGCCACGCCCGTCCCATCTTGGCGGCCGGTATCTTCCCCGCGCGCGCCAGCCGGTAGACCGTGGCGACGTCCAACCTCAGGTACTGCGCAACCTCTTGAGCTGTCATAATCTGATCCTGCGGCATATCCATTTCAATCCCTCCTTGCCAGCTCACCCTGGCTCTGCTCAAACACCCATAACACGACTTACAAGAACTCATCCAGGCGAGTCCAACCGGCCCCGCCCAATACTGTGCAATAAAATGAATTACCGGTCTATCCGATGTCGCAACACTTTCAAGAGCGTTTGCCTCGCTTCTTGCGTATCTTGCACCCCTCACCTGGATATTATACCACAAAAAGCGACGCTAAAGATTGCGATTTCGTTGCAATCATCGCCTTTTAATTGTCCAATTGACTTTATGATGCAAAGTTATGTGCAAAAAGCAGCCGTTCTGGGCGTAGTGACCGTTCAGGCCATGGGAGCATTGGACACAGATTTCCACAGATTCACACAGATCGAGGCCATCAAGCAGGCCTTACTTGGCACTTGATGGAAAAAACCCGTGCAATCTGTCTGATGGTGGGGCAAAAGTGCGTCGCACCTGAGTAGATACCTTTGCTTTTGCTAAAGGGACGAGGCGAGAGAATTGGGGGGCGTGGCTATTCTTCACCACAGATACTTTTAGTAGTGACGAGGGTGCTTCGATGTCTGCTCGTGACCGAAGTCTTGGTGTCCTTATTGGCGCTTCATTACCCGACATCTCTGGATCACGAATGGACGAATTGTGAAAAACATTCGTGAAATTCGTTTGTTCGCGTGATTCGTGATCCAAAGATGTCGGCGGCGGGAGCAGGGGAGAAATGCCTCGTTCTGCTACCGGTCTTGCACCGGCCGCGCAGGCTGGCCTGCATACCAGGCCGCCGCTTGGCTGAGCCGTTGATTCGCCATGGCGGTGCTGGGTTGTTGGACCGGCTCTCCATCCTGCACCACACTGACGAGCGCGCTGGCGATGCTGGGGATCCACACCCGGTCTGTCACCGGGTCGATGGCGATGCCCCACTTGGGATAATGGGCCAGGTCGATGGCGACACCCAATTGGAACGTCTGGGCCACGTCGGCCGACACCGACGGGCCCAGCGTCGGCCAGCCGTGGGGGATCAACAGCGCCTGATCCTCCCCGTCCGGTTCGGCGCTGGAGGTGACCAGCCACAGATGCCCCTCCGAACCCAGGCCTGGATTTATCGCCAGCACCAGCAGGGGGATGTTCCGCCCATCGTCGCGCCGGAGATCGATCCTGTCCAACACCTCCTCCGTCTGCCCATCAATGACAGAGAGGTAGCCCTCGTGCACACTGGCAGCGTAGATCAAGTTGCGCGAGACGTCGAGCGTCACACCAAAAGCGTCGAACAGGCCAGTGCCCACCCGGTGCGTCTGGTGCGTCTCGCCGTCGATCACCGTCATGTGACCGTGAATCGCGTGATTGGGCACGTAGACCCGATTGATGACCGGGTTGACGGCGATCTGACCGGGGTCCTGGACGTCGACGAGCGTGCGTTCGTAACCCGGATTGCCGGCCCGGTACACGTTGACCGTCCCGCCCTCGTAATTGGTGGTGACGTAGACCATATCGTTGGCCGGATTGTAGGCCACGTATTTCGGCCCACCGCCGGCTGGCAGGTCGGCGATCTGCTGGTAGGTCGCGCCGTCCAACACCGCCACGCGATCGGCCGCCAGGCGCGAGACCCAGATGCGGTCCCGGCCCGCGTCGTAGGCCACGTCGAAGGCGGAGGAAAGGGCGATCTCCCGCAACACAGCGTAGCTATCGGCGTCGATCACCGTGACCCCATTGGCGTGGGCCACGAAGACCCGCCGTCCCGCTGCGTCCACGGCGAGCGAGTTGGCCGGCCCACCAACGCCGATCTCGGCGTCGAGATAAGGATAATAACTCTTGATCTCCTCCGCCGTATACCCACGCATCACCAGCGGCAGGTAGGTCGAATAAAGAATCCGGTTGACGATGCTCGTGGTGCACAGGCGCTGCTGGCCGTCAGGCCAATCGAGCATCGCGCAATTGATCAACGGCCAGTTCATCGAACCAGCCATCACCCGGACGGCGAAAGTGGTCGTGATCCGGTCGCCGGGATTGAAATCCGCCTGCCACATTTGATCCAACGGGCCGCAGGTCTGGGGCGCGTCGCCGGTTCGCCAGTAGGTGCAACTGTCGGGTATGTATTGAGACGTATAGGGCAGGTTGTCGAAGAGAGTCACGTCGGCCACCGGCCCGCCGGTGTTCACGACGACGATGGTGTAGGTTATGATCTCGTCGGTCTGGACCGTTTGAGGCGCGCTCTTGTAGGAGGACGTGAAATCGGCCGCAGCGACAGAGACGGTCGTCGTCAGCGTACTGCTATCGCTGGCCGCGCCCGACGCCGCCGAAAGGGCGGTGAGGACGCTCGCGGCCTGCTGGCCGACCTCGGCCGTCGTCGAGATGCGCACCGAAACGGTCACCGGGGCGACCCCACCTGGCGGCAACGTGGCGCTTCGGGTGGGAAACACCGAAACGGTCCACGGCTCCCCAGACCAGGCCTGGGTCAGATCGAAGCTATCGGCCACGTCGCCCGTGTTGGATAGGGTCAGCGTGTAAGTCACCACCTCGCCGGCCGCTCCCCGCTGGGCGTCTGCAGGCGGCGCCAGGGCGACGCGATAGGTGGGCGTAAAGGGGTCGCCGGTGCTGGCGATCGTATGTGTGGCGGTGACCTGGCTGCAGCCATTCGCGCCCGTCACCAGCACGGTATACGTCCCGCTGACGACGAAGGTGTGATAGGCCGGATTGCCGGCGCCGCTGGGCGCGCCTGATGGTGCGCCATCCCCCCAATGCCAGGCGTAGTCGACCGGCCCGCTGCCCGCCGGGACGACGCCCGTAAACGTCACCGTCTGGGTCGTGGTCGGCGTCGCGGGACTCCAGGTAAAATCGATGCCCTCGAGCGGCGCACAATCGGCCGCCTTGCCAATCATGACCTCGTGGGGCGCGGCCAACGTGTGGCCCTGCCACGCCTCGAAAGAGGGTAACAACCAGGCCATCCCCAGCAGACCCAAGAACACACATAATGCAATAATAAGAACTCGCCTTACAATTTGCTCTTTCATCCCAAACCTCCATCCCACGTCAATCTCTTGATCAGGCCGAAACATCGAAAATGATGCGATAACTATCTATTACAATAACATTATACTACATCTGGCCGCTTATAGTTTTTCACTTTCATTTCAAATTTATTTCGATTCTCATCGTCCTCCTCCTCCTCCTCCTCAATAACAAAACAAAAAAGCGCCGATCTCAGAAATTTTCTGAGATCGGCGCGCCAGAGACTTGCAACTTATTGACGGATGGAGTACACTATAGGCGGCTCCTTCGAACGGGCCAAAAGAAATACCCCCGGTGCGATTTGAACGCACAACCTGCGGATTCGAAGTCCGACGCTCTATCCAATTGAGCTACGGGGGCGGGGCGAGCACCCGGCTATAATTAAAGCCGGATTTTCATCCGGCTCGGTGGTCTAGGGTGAGTGATGGGATTCGAACCCACAATCTCCTGGGCCACAACCAGGTGCCTTAACCCTTAGGCCACACCCACCTCGTACGAACAGCATTTTACCACAAAATAGATAAAGGAGCAAGCGATGGGAATTCAAGCGCTACCGACTCAAAAACAGGAGGTGCAGGTACTGACGACTCACTTCCAATTCAGGGGTCAGTTGGAATCGATCGGCCCGGCGGGCAACTATCTCAACAACCCGAGCCGTCAAAGTCTCTCCCTCTACGACGCCCAGATCACGCCTCTCGCGTCCAACAGCCCGCTCAAGGCTTTCTCACGTCCTCACGTGATCCTGCTGAAGTCCCAAATCGTCTTCCTGTACTTCCCCGCGAAAGAGGTTCGAGAGACCGTCCCAACCTTTCCCCGGCGCGAGTTGCTGATGAGCTACACGCCCATTGCTGTGTGTCGCGGCTATTTCCACATGCCAGCCGAAGCAAAATTGACCGATTTTCTCAGTGTGGTCCCCAGCGAGCTCATTCCCATCACCGAAACGCACCTGTTCCCGTTCGCCGAACTACCCGCGCCCTTCCCCAAAGAGCCTGAACTGCTGCTGGTGGGACGGACGTTTTTACAATTTTATCATCCTATGTGATCGGGTTACCGGTCACGATCATCACCTCGCTCCGGCCCGCTCGCTCGCGGACGATAGTCGGAGCAAACCCGGCCTGGGTCATCGCCCTCTCGACCTCGTCTAAAAAGCCCTGGCGCTGGCCCGTGATCACGTACAGACCCTCGATGAGACGGGAAAGCAGGTCATGGCCCTTCAGACGAGCCTCGACGACGACGAACAGACGCCCTCCCGGCCGCAAAACGCGCGCCGTCTCTCGCAGGGTAGCGGGATCGACGATGAATTCGGTGGGAAAAGTCGCCAGGACGCTATCGAAGCAGGCCCCCCGAAAGGGGAGTGCCTGCGCCCGGCCCCGTAGCAAAGGGGCCGCCAATTCTCCTTCAGGCACGCTGGCAATCCCGGTCTCTAACAACCGGCGTCGGGCCAGCCGCCCCATGTGGGGTGAAAGGTCCAACCCCACCGGTGCCAGGCCCTGTTGCACCATCGCCGCCAACGTATGCCCCGGGCCATGGGCCAACTCCAGGATTCGCGCGCCCCGCAGGTGAGGGAGCGCCTGGCATCCCCAGGTCCGCCACTGCCCCAACGACACGGCCCAGGCCACACCATCGTAAGCCCAGGCAAATTCGTTATAGAGCAGCCGGAAGAGAAAACGCAGCAACCGCCGCCACATCCGTCGTGTCACCCGATCCGTTTCCCCCTCTTTAAGCGCCTCAAAGAAAATTCCCCCGTCACGTGGCGTGCCGGGGGAAGAAAAAGCAAGGATCCGAATCAAAGAGTCAGACTGCCGACATCACGTCTTGCGTAAACATCGTCGCCGATGATTCCGCGATCGACCAGGCCGCCAGGTCAAGTGACAACTGATCGAAGAAACTGTTGACCGGCAGATCGTCTCCATATTGAAGCGCCGTCACGCGGGCGCGCAAGCGTAGCGTTTTGGTCTTCAGGGTGAATTCCTGCCCCTCTCTGGCCAAAACCGGTTCTCCCTTGGGCGCCAGTTTGGCCCGCAACGCTTCGTCGTTGAAGGCATACTCCGACATCAACACCTTGGTCACCGTCCGGATGTCGCTCTTATCGAAAAGCCATATTTCAAAAGCCGTGATCTTATTGGGCGTATCCACGCCGATCCGTTCCGAAATTCCCATCCCGCACTCGCCCAAAAACTCACCGTTCTCAAGCTCAATGCTGAACGAGGGATCGTAATGGTCGTCTCCCAGCGTATAGGCAGCCGTAAACTGGGCCAGCGGCGGTCCATCGGCGCCCATCTCCCAGGCCGCCGCCCGGGCCGGGACGCCACCTTCCGCCAGATCCAGGCCGGGGCCCGCCTCCTCTCGCCTGCTTCTGAGGTAACCGACAAGGAAATACAAGGCCAGGACTACGGCCAACACGAGCAAGAGGACGCCACAGAGGGCGACGACGGACCATAAGCCGCCACGCTCCGTTTCCTCCGGCGTCTCAGCAACCGGAGCTGCTTCTACGTCCGCCTCGGGCAGATTCAACGCTGCCGCCAGGGCGCGCAAGCGAATGGCCTCCTCGCCGCTTCTCTCTTTCGCCAGTTCCTCGATCACTTGCGCCAGCTTTTTCTGATCCCACAGATCCACGCCCAGCGTATCGCGGATCCAGGCCCGGTCGCCGGCGTGGGCGCCGCTAGGCGCGTACTCTTGCGCGATCCAGGCGATGTAGTCCTTCTGGAAATCAGAGCGCAATTGATTCGGCGCGGTATTCTCCCACTTCACCGGGTTTATCTGCCAGGCATAGACCAAACCCAGAATCAAGCCCAGTATGATCCCAATGATTAACAATCTATACCGTTGAAGGAATTGCAGGATAGTCTCCATTTCGTCCCCCTTGTCTATGCTCGCAGATCTCTTGCAAAAAACCTCGCGTTTTTTGCCGCCAACCTCATTGTACCATAAATGACATCGCCATACAACTTACTTTACCACAAACAGCAAACGAGGGCAAATGCTCTTTCCCAGTCTCCCAGTCTCCCAGTCGTCTGTCCAAAATCCAGATTTCTGGTATCATCTCAATAAACCGGGGCAAACTCGCTCGGGCCGGTCTCCTGACCGTGCCCGCTGTGGCTCGGTCGGGAGACCGGCCACAGCTCCCCAACTTATTGAGAAGATACGATTTCTGGTTCTTTGGGATTTCGCATGGCCGCGGTGAGAGATTAGCCACGAATCCTTCGACGACGCTCAGGACAGGTTTGCACGAATGGACACGAAAAACCCAAAGATTAGTGACAATTCGGGTAATTCGTGGCAAAAAATTGACCGCTTGCTAAGCCGAGCATGCGAACTAGCAGAGAGCCAGATTTCTGAGGTCTCGATCGCGAGCCATTTTGCACCTAAAAATGTCAAAATCCTTTCAAAAATCGTCAGGTAGCGCTTTCGGAGAGGCTTGCGAAGTATCTTCTCAATAAACCGGAGGTTTGTTCGTAGTAGGCGCTTCAGCGCCCCTAAAAGCGCACGACGAACAGATTCGCCCCAAGTTATTGAGAAGATACCTTGCGAAGTCTTTTGTATTTGTAACCGTTCAGGCCAGGGGAACATGGGACACAGATTTTCACAGATTCACACAGATTGAGGCCATCAAGCAGGCCTTACTTGGCACTCGATGGAAAAAATCTGTGCAATCTGTGTCCCATCGTTCAATCCCCTGAACGCTTACTTGTATTTTTCTGTTGGGCCCGAGGGTGGGCCCGCAGGTAGACCTCGCGGGCGTGGCTGCGACTCACGTGGGTATAGACCTGGGTGGTGCTGAGGCTGGCGTGTCCCAGCAACTCCTGCACGACGCGCAGATCCGCCCCACCATCCAGGAGATGCGTGGCAAAGGAATGCCGCAAGACGTGAGGCGAGACGTGTGTCTGCAGTCCCGCCTTCTTGGCCGCCTGGTCCAGGAGATACGATACGCCCCGTACCGTCAAACGACCACCCCGGTGGTTGAGCCACAGGGCCTCGGATGGGTGCCGTCCCAGCAACGCCGGCCGGCCGCCACGCAAATAGGCCCGCACAGCCTGCACCGCTGGCCGGCCAAGTAACCCGATCCGCTCCTTTCGCCCCTTGCCCACGACCCGCACCTGCCCGAAATCCAGATCGACGTCCTCGACGTTCAGGCCAGCCAGTTCACCGACCCGCAATCCCGCCCCGTACAGGACCTCGATGATGGCCCGGTTGCGCATACCCAGCGGTTCCGACGTATCCGGCGCCGCCAGCAGCACCTCCACCTCCGGCACGGTCAGGTATTCCGGCAGTTGTTTGGGCACCCGGGGGGCGTTGACCATCCGGAAGACGTTGCTGTCCAGCACACCCTCGCGTACCAGGAAATCGCCGAAGGAACGCAACTCCGACACCCGGCGGGCGATGCTGGCCTTCACGTACCCGACGTCGTCCAGTTCCGCCAGATATTGACGCAACAGACGCCGGTCCACTTGATCGATCGAATCGATCCCTTCCTCCTCGCAATACGTCAGGAACTGGCCGATGTCATTGCCGTAATTCTTGACCGTGTAGGGTGAAGCGTCCCGAATAGTCTCCAGGTAATCCAGAAAGCGCTCCAGCAACCCCATCATATCCACGCTCAAAATGTCCCCCTCTTAAATCACGAATGAGACAAATCCCCCACCGCCCCACAACCTTCAACCTTCTGTCGATAACCGACTATGCCTACACGAAAAAAGTGGCGCTCCGAGATCAAGCACCACTTTAACGTCACCTCATAATCCACCCCACCACTCAGGCGGGATCCTCCGCCAATTCGGGCAGATTCTCTAACTCGAACTCCTCCTCGCAGGCCACGCACTTGGCCCACCCCTTGCGTCCTTCGGTCAGCAAGCCCCCGCACTCCAGACAGGGCTGGGGCAAGGGCCGCTTCCACACGGCGAACTGGCACGATTCCTCGTCGTCGTTTCGATAGTTGGAGCAGCTGTAGAAGGTGCGCCCCCGGCGCGTCCGCTTCTCGACCAGCTCGCCATCGCACTCTGGGCAAGGGACGCCGGTCTTGATCAAGATCTGCTGGCTGTAGCGGCACTCGGGGAAATTGCTGCAGCCGATGAACTTGCCGTAACGCCCATATTTATAGATCAATGGATGGCCACACTCCGGGCACATCTCCCCGGTGGGTTGATTGCCCATCTCGACGTCCGGCATAGACGCCCGTGCCTGTTCCAACGTCCCGGCAAATGGGTCGTAAAAATCGCGCAACACCGGCACCCATTCCCGCTCGCCCTCGGCGATCTGGTCCAAATCCTCCTCCATCTGGGCCGTGAAATCGGTGTCGATGTAGTCGGGGAAATACTTGACCAGCAAATCGTTGACCACCATGCCAACCTCGGTCGGATAGAGACGCCCATCGCGGCGCTGGACGTAGGCCCGTTGCTGGATGGTGGACAGGGTCGGCGCGTAGGTGCTGGGCCGCCCAATGCCGTACTCCTCCATCGCGCGGACCAGGGTCGCCTCGCTGAAGCGGGGCGGCGCCTGGGTGAAGTGCTGATCCGGCAGCAGATCGACCAGATCGACCGACTCATCCACAGCCAGGGGCGGTATCTCCTCCCGCGTCCCCTCGACCGCCTCACGATCCTCGTCGTCCTTGGCCTCCTCGTACACGATCAAGAAGCCCTTGAAGCGCAAACTGGAACCACTGGCCCTGAAGAGATAGGGACGATCCTTCCCATCCGACTCGCCCGCCGGCCCCGCCTCGATCTCCACCGCGATCGTGTCGTAGACCGCGCGCGACATCTGGCTGGATACGAAACGGCGCCAGATCAACCGGTAGAGCCGGTACTGGTTGCGATCCAGGAAGGGTTTCATCTCGCGCGGCGTGCGGAAGACGCTGGTGGGTCGAATCGCCTCGTGGGCCTCCTGGGCCCCCTTCGCCTTCGTCTTGTACTGGGGCGGCTCCGCTGGCATGTATTTCTTGCCGTATTTTTCCTCGATGTATTTCCGAGCATTCGCCTGAGCTTGCTCGGCCACGTTGACGCTATCGGTCCGCATGTAAGTGATCAGGCCGACCGGCCCGTCACCCAGGTCGATGCCCTCGTAGAGTTGCTGGGCATAGCGCATCGTCCGCCGCGCCGTGAAACTCAAACGCCGGGAGGCCTCCTGCTGCATCGTGCTGGTCGTGAAGGGCGGCGAGGGCCGACGCCGTCTCTGCCCCTCCTTGACGTTGGTCACCGTATACGTCGACTGCTCCAGATCGGCGATGACTTCTTGGACCTCGGCCTGGCTCTGCAGGTCCAGCTTCTCACCATGGATCCGGTGTAACCGGGCGAAAAACGTCTGCGGCTCCTCCTCCTGCTTGGCCAATTCCGCTTCGAGGGACCAGTACTCGTCCGGCACGAAGGCCTCAATCTCTCGCTCCCGGTCTACCACCAGGCGCACCGCTACCGACTGCACCCGGCCGGCCGAAAGCCCCCGCCGGCCCATCTTATCCCGCAAAAGCGGGCTCAACGTGTACCCCACGATGCGGTCCAGGATGCGCCGGGCCTGCTGCGCCTCCACCCGTTCCATGTCGATCTTGCGGGGATTGGAGAAGGCGTGCTCAATCGCGTCCCCCGTGATCTCGTGGAATTCCACCCGCTTGACCGGCCGCCATTGAATGGCCGATTCCAGTGCCTCGGTCAAATGCCAGGAAATCGCCTCGCCCTCCCGGTCGGGGTCGGTCGCCAGGTAGATCTCCGACGAGTTCTTGACGTCATGTCGCAACTCCCGCACCACGTCCTTGCGCTTGGAGGGCACGATGTAGCGCGGTTCGAAATCGTTCTCGATGTTGACGCCCATCCGGTTGGAGGGCAAATCGCGCACGTGGCCCACCGAGGCCCGCACGATGTAATCCTTGCCCAGGAAGCGTCCCACCGTCCGCGCCTTGGCCGGCGACTCGACGATCACCAGACTGGGCTTTGTGGCCATATCCCGCTTGGCCTTCTTGGAAAGGACCATGTGCTCCCTGGGACCGAGCCCCTCGTGGGCCGGTGTATAACCCATCCGAAACATCTTCGTCCCACACTCGGGACACACGCCCCGGGTCGCCGGCGTTCCACTGCTGGTAAAGACCGCCTGGGCGTCCTGGATCTCCCGTTTTTCTTTGCATTTGACACAATATGCTTTCATACCGTTATAGATAAACTCCCTTACCCTGCTCCGCTAACTTCGCCACCAGATCCCTGACCTCTTGTTCCCGGTCCATCGGGCATACCAGCAGCGCGTCCTCCGTATCGACGATGATCATCCCTTCCAAACCAATGGTCGCGACGAGCCGTTCACTTCCAAAGATCAACGTGTCGCGGGTATCGATCCCCGCGTGGGGCCCCGAGACCACGTTCCCATCCTCGTCCACGGGCAACAGATCGACCAGACTGGCCCAGCTGCCGACGTCGGACCAGCCGATGTCGGCTGGCATGACGGCGACGTCCTCCGCCCCCTCCATGATGCCGTAATCGATCGTCTGCTTGGCGACCTGGGGCCAGATACGCTTCAACGTCGGTTCGTAACCCGGCGTTCCCAGTGTGGCCTCGACCTGCGCCAACTGGACGTAAAAATCGGCCATCTGGCGCTGGAACTCCGCCATCACCTGCTCCACTCGCCAGACGAACATGCCGCTATTCCAGGAATACTCGCCGCTCTCAAGCATCTGGAAAGCGGTCTCGGCGCCGGGTTTCTCGGTGAAACGCTCGGCCCGGAAGACCGGGAAACCGTTCACCGTATCCAACTGCTCGCCCTGCTTGATGTACCCGTACCCCGTGGAAGGGGACGTGGGTTTGATCCCCAGCGTGACCAGGTGCCCTGCCTGGGCCACCTGTTCCGAAGCAAGCAACAATTCCCGGAAGCGCTCGACCTTGGTGATGAAGTGATCGGCGGTCAGCACCGCCATCACGGCGTCGGGGTCCTCACGTCGCAAGTGAATGGCCCCCAACCCAATGGCCGGCGCCGTCCCGCGCCCCACGGGTTCGACGATGAAGTTTTCATCCGGCAATTCCGGCGCCTGGGCTTTTAGATCCTCGACGTGCTCGGCCCCGGTCACGACCAGGATGTGTTCGGGTTGAAATAAGGGCACGATCCGGTCTACCGCGTGCTCGAACATCGTGCGCTTGCCTGCCAATTTGAGCGATTGCTTGGGGCGATCGTGACGGCTCAGGGGCCACAATCGCGTGCCAAAACCACCTGCCATAATCAACGCATAAAAAGCCATTCTTCACTCCACGACGTATTGTACGCCCGGTTCGCGGGCCACGATGTACTTCATACCGCCCACCTGACGCACCAGACCTTTCAATTCCATCATGGCCAACGTGCTGGTCACCTGGGCGATGGGCATCGCCACCTGCCGCTGCAGGTCGTCCACGTGAAGCGGCTCGACCGAGAGTTTTTCCAATAACGCGGCCTCGGTCTCGTCGGTCGGAAGCAACTGCTGCGCCGCTGCCTGCTCGGCCACCATCGTCAAATTCAACTCTTCCAAAATATCCTCAGGGATCAGCACCGGCTTGGCCCCATCCTGGATGAGCACGTTCGTCCCGGCGCTCCCCTTGGCCAGGATAGAGCCCGGCACGGCGAAAACGTCCCGCCCCTGCTCGGCCGCGTAGTCGGCAGTGATCAACGCGCCGCTCCGCTGCCCGGCCTCTACCACCAGCACCCCCATGCTCAACCCGCTGATGATGCGATTGCGCGGGGGGAAATTCCGCCCCTCCGGCCTCGTCCCCAGCGGGTAGTCACTGATCAAGGCGCCGTTGGCCTCGATCTCGCGGGCCAACTTCCGGTGTTCCGGCGGGTAGACGTGATCGATGCCACAGCCAAATACGGCGATCGTCCGTCCGCCGCTCTCCAACGCCGCCCTATGGGCCTCGGCGTCGATCCCGCGCGCCATCCCGCTGACGACGGTAATCCCATTGCGCGCCAGGGCGCCCGTGAGCCGCCGGGTCACCTCTTTCCCATAGACCGACGCCCGGCGGGTGCCGATGACGGCCACGGCCCAGGCATCCGTCTCGGTCAACGTACCCTTGACGTACAGCACCGGGGGCGGCGCGTGAATCTCCAGCAATAGGCGCGGATACGCAGGAGATTCCCACGTCAGCACGCGAGCGCCCTCATCCTCGATTCGGGCCAACACCTCGTCCAGGTCGAGCGACGAGCGGGCGGCCAACAGGCTCTCCAATGATCGCCGGTCCAATCCGGCGCTGCGCAACGCCATCGACGGGGCGCGCCAGGCACTTTCCAAATCGCCGAAATAATCCAACAGCGCTCGCACTCGCGTGGGGCCAATGCCTCGCACGACGTTGAAGCCAACCCAATATCGCAGATCCGCCTGCTCTAGCACGATCTCCCCCTTCTTCAAGTCTCGTCCAGCGGCTCTTTATCCACCAGGGTGCCCGGCAATGGGCGGACCACCATACGCTTGGCCACTGTGTCGAACTCGAGCACCACGCCCTCGATAGCTGGCAGGAGAATCTCGCCCAGGGGACCGTGTACCACGTATACGTCGTTGGCGCCGGTTTCCAGGACCTCCACGATCTGCCCCAGGCACTCGCCCGCCTCCGTTTCGACTTGCGCCCCTAGGAGCTGGAAGAGATAATACTCACCCTCTTCCAACGGCGCCGCCTCCTCGGTCGGAATTTGCACCCACATATCCCGCAGGGTTTCGGCGGCCTCCCGATCCTGGCATTCTTTCAATTTCAACAGAACGATGCGCTGATGAAAGCGCGCCGATTCCACAGTGTAGCGCTCTGCGACGTCCGGGGTATCCGGATGTGACAGGTAGAAAAAAGCGTGTTCGATCAATCGGTCGGGATAGGCGGTGACAATCTCAACGCGGATCTCTCCCCGCACTCCGTGAGGTTTCAGCACTCTCCCGACCAACAAATAGTGAGGCCCAGGCGCTTGCGCTTCCCCTGAGCCCCATCCATCGGCGTTGTTGCTTTTTGCCGAAGCGCTCATTACGAAAAGCCTTCGATCACCTCAAGAGTCACTCGCTTACCCTGTCCGGCAGCACCTACCTGAACGAGCGTACGCATCGCATTCACCGTGCGGCCGCCTTTACCGATGACGCGCCCCATATCCTCGGGACCAACCCGTAACTCCAGGGTCAGCGAGTTTTGCCCTTTGATCTCAGACACCGTGACCTGGGATGGATCGTTCACCAGCGACTTGGCCACAAATTCGATCAACTCTTTCATCGAAGCGTGAGTACTCATCCTGTTTCCCTCCTAACCTGGACGAGCCAGAAACAATAAGGAGCCATTGACTAGCAAATTCTTGCTCGCTATGCAGTAATTTGATTGGTTAGGCCCTGAAAATAGACGTAGGAAGCAATCAACGCAGACGTTTAGAATTGGAAGTTGACGCCGTGATGCCAACTGTCCTGATACAGTTGGGGGCCCGATATCGCCACACCAGCAGGCGAATTACGCCTCCGTCTCTTCCTCTTCCACCTCGATTCCTTCGTCTACTTTCTCGTCCTCGTCCTCGTCCTCGTTCTCATCCTCGTTCTCGTCTTCGTCCTCATCCTCGTTCTCGTCTTCGTGCTCATCCTCGTTCTCGTCTTCGTGCTCACCTGCTTCCTCGTCGACAGGCTCTACGTCGTCATCCACATCGACTTCGGTGTCAACGATCACGTCTTCAGGCTCTTCAATAGGCTCTTCCACCGTCTCAGCCTCAACCGCTTCAGGTTGAGGCTCCTGAGGCGGCGCTTCTTGAGCAGCCGCTTCTGCTTCGGCCAACAGGGCGTCTAGATCCTCACCCTGCTTCAAACGCTCGTACCGATCCCAGATTCCCAGCTTGACGAGCAGACGTTGGACGGCCCTGGTGGGCTGCGCCCCCTCGCTCAACCAATGCAAAGCCCGATCCTCCTGGATCGTCACCGTCTCGGGCTCGGTCCGTGGGTTATAAAAACCGATCACCTCGAGGAAGCGTCCATCCCGAGGCGAACGAGAATCAGCAACCACGATCCGGAAACTCGGTTGCTTTTTTGCGCCTACACGGCGCAGTCGAATCTTAACCATAATCCTCCTGTACAAACTCGAAAATAAAAAAAGCCGATCAACTATTCCGAAAATAACTTAGGAGCGCCTTCAACCTACCCAAACAAGCGCATCATCCCTCGCATGCCATGCTTTCCTTTGCCCATCTGCTTCATCAACTGCTTCATCTGACGGAACTGTTTCAACAATGCATTGACCTCTTGAACCGTCGTCCCGCTGCCCCGGGCAATGCGTTTCTTGCGGCTGCCGTTGATGATGCGCGGGTTGCGCCGCTCCGCGGGCGTCATCGAAAAGATGATGGCCTCGATGCGCTTGAACTGTTGATCCGTCTCCTCGGGCGAGATGTCCTGCGCCAATCGATTCAAGCCCGGCACCATGCCCAGAATCTGACTCAGCGGCCCCATCTGCCGGATCTGCTGGAACTGTTCCAGGAAATCCTCCAGGTCGAAGGAGGCATCGCGTATCTTCTGCTCCATGCGCTGGGCCTGTTCTTGATCGAAGGCTGTCTCGGCCCGTTCGATCAGGGTCAAGACGTCGCCCATGCCCAGAATCCGAGAGGCCAAGCGGTCGGGATGAAACACCTCCAACGCGTCGGTCTTCTCGCCGGTTCCCAAGAACTTGATCGGGACGTTGGCGACGTGCCGCATACTGATAGCGGCGCCGCCCCGCGCATCCCCGTCGATCTTGGTCAAGATCAACCCGGTCAACCCGATGCGCTCGTGAAAACCCTGGGCGACGTTGACCGCTTGCTGCCCCGTCATCGCGTCTGCCACCAGGAGCGTCTCGTCCGGATCGACCGTCTTTTTGATCGTCTCCAGCTCTCCCATCATCTCCGGATCGATCTGAATCCGGCCGGCGGTGTCGAGAATGACGACGTCATAACCGCGCCGGCGGGCCTCACGGACGCCGTTGATGCAAATCTGGGGCGGCGACGACTGCTGACTTTCCGCATACACAGGCAGGTCCAACTGACGCCCCAAAACCTCCAACTGCGTGATCGCCGCCGGACGGTACGTATCCCCCGCTACCATCAACGGCAAATGGCCGCCTTCGCGGAGGTGCCGCGACAGTTTGGCCACCGTGGTCGTCTTGCCCGAGCCCTGAAGCCCGACTAACATCAAGACGTGTGGCGGAGACCCCGACAATTTCAGTTTACCCGAATCCCCCAGCGTCTCGATCAACGCCTGGTGGACGATTTTCACCACCTGCTGGGCGGGGCTCAAACTCTTGGTGATCTCCGCGCCAACAGCCCGCTCACGCACACGAGCGACAAAATCCTTGACGACTTTGTAATGGACGTCGGCTTCCAACAGGGCTAACCGGATCTCGCGCAAGACCTCCTCGACGTCAGAATCGCTCAACGTGCCGCGATTTCCCAGACGCTGGAAGACGGCCTGTAGTTTTTCGGTAAGATTTTCGAACATTAGACGGAGC